>NZ_CAWQNB010000036.1:0-95502 GCF_963896135.1 Proteus sp. G2609
CACATAACACGTATCTCTTAGGTAAGGAGGTGATCCAACCGCAGGTTCCCCTACGGTTACCTTGTTACGACTTCACCCCAGTCATGAATCACAAAGTGGTAAGCGCCCTCCCGAAGGTTAAGCTACCTACTTCTTTTGCAACCCACTCCCATGGTGTGACGGGCGGTGTGTACAAGGCCCGGGAACGTATTCACCGTAGCATTCTGATCTACGATTACTAGCGATTCCGACTTCATGGAGTCGAGTTGCAGACTCCAATCCGGACTACGACAGACTTTATGAGTTCCGCTTGCTCTCGCGAGGTCGCTTCTCTTTGTATCTGCCATTGTAGCACGTGTGTAGCCCTACTCGTAAGGGCCATGATGACTTGACGTCATCCCCACCTTCCTCCGGTTTATCACCGGCAGTCTCCTTTGAGTTCCCACCATTACGTGCTGGCAACAAAGGATAAGGGTTGCGCTCGTTGCGGGACTTAACCCAACATTTCACAACACGAGCTGACGACAGCCATGCAGCACCTGTCTCAGCGTTCCCGAAGGCACTCCTCTATCTCTAAAGGATTCGCTGGATGTCAAGAGTAGGTAAGGTTCTTCGCGTTGCATCGAATTAAACCACATGCTCCACCGCTTGTGCGGGCCCCCGTCAATTCATTTGAGTTTTAACCTTGCGGCCGTACTCCCCAGGCGGTCGATTTAACGCGTTAGCTCCAGAAGCCACGGTTCAAGACCACAACCTCTAAATCGACATCGTTTACAGCGTGGACTACCAGGGTATCTAATCCTGTTTGCTCCCCACGCTTTCGCACCTGAGCGTCAGTCTTTGTCCAGGGGGCCGCCTTCGCCACCGGTATTCCTCCACATCTCTACGCATTTCACCGCTACACATGGAATTCTACCCCCCTCTACAAGACTCTAGCCAACCAGTTTCAGATGCAATTCCCAAGTTAAGCTCGGGGCTTTCACATCTGACTTAATTGACCGCCTGCGTGCGCTTTACGCCCAGTAATTCCGATTAACGCTTGCACCCTCCGTATTACCGCGGCTGCTGGCACGGAGTTAGCCGGTGCTTCTTCTGCGGGTAACGTCAATTGACAAGGGTATTAACCTTATCACCTTCCTCCCCGCTGAAAGTACTTTACAACCCTAAGGCCTTCTTCATACACGCGGCATGGCTGCATCAGGCTTGCGCCCATTGTGCAATATTCCCCACTGCTGCCTCCCGTAGGAGTCTGGGCCGTGTCTCAGTCCCAGTGTGGCTGATCATCCTCTCAGACCAGCTAGAGATCGTCGCCTAGGTGAGCCTTTACCCCACCTACTAGCTAATCCCATATGGGTTCATCCGATAGTGCAAGGTCCGAAGAGCCCCTGCTTTGGTCCGTAGACATTATGCGGTATTAGCCACCGTTTCCAGTAGTTATCCCCCTCTATCGGGCAGATCCCCATACATTACTCACCCGTCCGCCGCTCGTCAGCAAGAAAGCAAGCTTTCTCCTGTTACCGCTCGACTTGCATGTGTTAGGCCTGCCGCCAGCGTTCAATCTGAGCCATGATCAAACTCTTCAATTAAAAGTGTTTGATGCTCAAAGAAATCGAAAACTTAGCTTATTCATTATATGAATTAACTTGTTAGTCACTCTTCAAGACTTGATACATCTAATTTTTTAGAAGATATCGTCTCTGCGAGTGCCCACACAGATTGTCTGATAATTTGTTAAAGAGCAGTGCAACTATCGCTGCCGTTTCCGGTCTTCTGCGTTGTTGCGAGGAGGTGCATTCTACATCTTCCTCATTCAGTGTCAAGCGCTAATTTATCAGGCTTTTCACTTTTTCTTTTGTTCTCTCAGCCGGTTCGCTTAGCGCCCTGTGCCGTGACAACGAGGACGCATTATAGGGAGTTTTCTGAGGCTGGCAATAGTTTTTTGAAAAAAAATGTTCAACAGCATATTTAATAATCAGAGCATCAATTTTAGCGCTATTTATAAACATTTATTGCTCAAAAAATAGATCAAATAGGTACTCTTCTCTTTGTTCTGTTCATTTACCTTTAAAAACACAAAACTGCAGGCATAAAAAAGAGGCCTATTCAGGCCTCTTTTTCAATTTAATGACATCTTCTATATATCATTACTATATATAAAGATACTTTATGACTGTTTTGCAATGATCTGATTGTCATCTAAGTCCAAGATAATTTCTTTACCCGGAACTAATTTACCCGACAAGATATCTTGCGCTAATGGGTTTTCAACCTCTTGTTGGATAGCACGTTTCAATGGACGAGCACCATAGATTGGGTCGAATCCAACTTCACCCAGTTTTTCTAATGCTGCTCCCGTAATAGTCACGTGATAGCCTCGCTCTTCTAAACGCTGATACAAACGACGTAATTGAATTTGAGCAATAGCGGCAATATTCTCTTTACCTAATGGATGGAATACCACTACCTCATCAATACGGTTAATAAATTCAGGTCTAAAGTGGTGACCAACAACATCCATAACAATAGTTTTCATTGCCGGATAATCAAGGGTACCGAAGCGCTCTTGAATTAAATCCGAGCCTAAGTTTGATGTCATAATGACTACGGTATTACGGAAATCAACGGTTCTACCTTGTCCATCGGTTAAACGGCCATCGTCTAATACCTGTAATAAAATATTAAACACATCAGGATGCGCTTTTTCTACCTCATCTAATAAGATGACAGAATAAGGACGGCGACGAACAGCTTCTGTTAAGTAACCACCCTCTTCATAGCCCACATATCCTGGAGGCGCCCCCACTAAACGTGAAACAGAGTGTTTCTCCATAAACTCAGACATATCGATACGCACCATCGCATCATCACTATCAAACAAGAAATCAGCGAGCGCTTTACACAATTCAGTTTTACCAACCCCGGTTGGCCCTAAGAATAAGAACGAACCAATTGGGCGATTTGGATCTGATAATCCAGCACGGCTACGACGAATTGCGTTAGAGACTGCATTTACCGCCTCATCTTGGCCGATAACGCGTCTATGTAATTCCTGTTCCATTCTTAACAGTTTTTCACGCTCCCCTTCTAACATTCTAGACACAGGGATACCTGTCCAACGCGCTAAGATTTCTGCAATTTCAGCATCTGTTACTTTGTTACGTAACAGTTTCATATGCTTATCTTCAGTTTTATTGGCTTCAGCAAGTTGTTTTTCTAAAGTAGGAATTTGACCATATTGGATCTCTGACATTTTTGCCAAATCACCACTACGGCGAGCCTGCTCTAGTGCAATACGCGCTTGCTCTAATTCTGCTTTTATATGCTGAGTACCAGTAAGCTCTGCTTTTTCTGCTTTCCATTCTTCTTCTAAGCTAGAATACTCTTTCTCTTTTTCTGCAAGTTCTTCATTTAACATAGCTAAACGTTTTTTACTTGCATCATCAGATTCTTTTTGCAGTGCTTGCTGTTCAAGTTTTAGCTGAATAATTCTTCTATCCAGTCTATCTAATGCTTCTGGTTTTGAATCCATCTGCATACGTAGACTTGCACCAGCCTCATCGATTAAGTCAATTGCTTTATCTGGCAACATACGATCAGAAATATAACGATGAGACAAAGTAGCTGCTGCTACAATCGCCGGATCCGTAATTTGTACATGGTGATGCAATTCATAACGCTCTTTTAAACCACGCAAAATGGCGATGGTATCTTCTACCGTAGGCTCCGCCACATAAACTTTTTGGAAACGACGCTCTAAAGCTGCATCTTTTTCAATGTATTGGCGATACTCATCTAATGTAGTGGCGCCGACACAGTGTAATTCACCACGTGCCAAAGCAGGTTTCAACATGTTCCCTGCATCCATCGCACCATCAGCTTTACCGGCACCAACCATAGTATGTAATTCATCAATAAACAGAATGACACTACCTTCCTGTTTAGATAAATCATTTAATACCGCTTTTAAACGCTCTTCAAATTCACCACGATATTTAGCCCCTGCTAATAAAGACCCCATATCAAGTGAAAGCACACGTTTATTTTTTAAACCTTCAGGAACTTCTCCATTAACGATCCGTTGAGCTAAACCTTCAACAATCGCGGTTTTACCTACACCAGGCTCACCAATTAATACTGGGTTATTTTTAGTACGACGTTGTAATACCTGGATTGTTCTTCTTATTTCTTCATCACGTCCAATAACGGGGTCAAGCTTGCCTTGTTCTGCTCGTTCTGTTAAATCAACAGTATATTTTTTCAATGCTTGACGTTGGTCTTCTGCATTTTGATCGTTCACTGTTTCTCCACCACGTATTTTTTCAATGGCTAATTCTAAACTGGCTTTGTTAGCTCCGGCTGCTTTTAGCATGTCCGCAACCTGACCACCGCTTTCCATGGCAGCTAAAAGAAAAAGTTCTGATGAAATAAATTCATCACCTTTTTTCTGAGCTAACTTATCGCATAAATTAAGATGTTTAATTAAATCGTTTGAAGGGTGAACTTCTCCACCAGCACCTTCCACTTTTGGTAATCGAGATAATGCATCATTAATTCTTTCATTAAATTGTGAGGCATTAACACCTGTGGATGTTAATAGTGGGCGAATAGAGCCACCTTGTTGATTAAATAACGCACTCAGTAAATGTATGGGTTCTATAAATTGATTATCGTTCCCAAGTGCCAATGACTGGGCGTCTGCGAGAGCTTGCTGGAATTTATTGGTTAATTTATCCAGACGCATAACACCTCCAAGTAAAATTCGATTTAAAATTTATCACTGGAGAATAGATGAGGTCATTTAGACAATATTCAAGCTCAAAATGACAATTTTGAGCAAAAATATTTGCCTATATTTGGGATAAGGAAGAATAAACGTTGGAGAGCGTCTATTTGATCCAGATTAATGAGGCCATACGTCCGGTAGTATGTTCACGTCGATAGGAGAAAAAGCGTGATTTATCGCTAACAGTACAAAAGTCCCCACCATAAATCTGATTTACCCCACTTTCCTGCAGAATTATTCTCGCTAACATATAAATATTAGCTAAGTATTTGCCATTGTGGGGAATAAATGCGCTATCAAAGGCAATATTTTTTTCTACAAAAGCGAGACGGACTTCTGCTCCTACTTCAAAAGCATTAGGGCCTATTGCTGGCCCTAACCACGCCATAATCTTCTCATTAGAGGCTTTAAATTGAGCGAGTGTCTGTTGTAATACACCTTGGCAAAGCCCGCGCCATCCACCATGGGCAGCGCCAACTTCCGTTCCATCAATGGTACTAAATAGCACAGGTAAACAATCTGCGGTCATGATAGCGCACACCTTATTAGCACTAGAGGTGTAAAGGGCATCGCCTTCAACGGTATGATTGTCTTGATTATCCAAATTAACCACCTCAATACCATGAACCTGTGTTAACCATAATGGCATTTCAGGTAATTGAGCTTGTTGACAAATGATACGTCTATTTTGTTCTACCAATAGCGCATCATCGCCCACATGCGCCCCTAAATTAAGGCTGTCATAAGGTGGCAAACTGACACCGCCAGTTCTTAATGTGCTACATGCGCCAATATTGTCAGGCTGTGGCCAATCAGGATAAATCAATGAGGTCATTTACCAGTCCATTTCATCTTTAAACTGTTCTGCGTCCACTTTTAGTACGCGAATAAGTTCTACCATATCATCAGGCAACGGTGCATGCCATTCCATTTCAATTCCGGTAATAGGATGATAAAGGCGTAACATTGTGGCATGTAGTGCTTGTCGGTCAAAGCGACGTAACGTCTCACGAAATTCTTCACTAGCCCCTTTCAAAGGACGCGGTCTACCACCATACAGTTGATCACCAATTAATGGATGATGGATATGAGCCATATGGACACGAATTTGGTGAGTTCGACCGGTTTCTAGACGCAAACGTAAGCGGGTATGGGCACGGAAATGTTCCATAACACGATAATGCGTCACCGCAGGTTTTCCCATTGGGTGCACTGCCATATGGGTACGTTTGGTGGGATGTCGAGAAATTGGCTCATTAACCAGCCCTCCTGCTGTCATCCTTCCTGTTGCAACCGCTTCATATTCACGGGTGATTTCGCGACGCTGTAATGCTTCTACCAAGTGAGTTTGAGCGGGAACTGTTTTTGCAACAACCATCAAACCTGTTGTATCTTTATCTAAACGATGAACAATACCAGCACGGGGAACATTAACAATCTCTGGATAACGATAAAGAAGTGCATTTAATACGGTGCCATCAGGATTACCTGCACCGGGATGAACAACAAGATCTCTTGGTTTATTAATCACCAAAATATCATCATCTTCATAGACGATATTTAACGGAATATTCTGAGGCTCCCAACGAACATCCTCTTCGATTAAGGCATCGACTTCAATTTTTTCACCGCCAAGCATTTTTTCTTTTGGCTTATTGATGATTTTATCGTTAACCTGCACTCTATTGTCTAAGATCCACTCTTTTATGCGTGATCTTGAATAATCAGGGAACAATTCGGCCAAAGCCTGATCTAAGCGTTGACCCAGCTGTGAATCTGCGACTGTAGCATTAAGTCGTATTTGTTGAGACATAAATAGTTTCTATATTAAGTTAGTATTTTGACGGCACAGCCGTTTCATTTAAAATGAGTTATAGTATAACCGATTTCAGGGAGCTTCACGGAGAGACTCCCAAACCTATTCAGAGGATAATCAATACGTGATGAGACGCATGAAATACCTAGTGGCAGCGGCCACTGTAAGCCTGTTACTTTCTGGCTGTTCTAGTTCAGACAAAGACGCAACTGCTGATATGTCTCCTTCTGAGCTTTATGCAACAAGCCAAGAAAAATTGCTAGATGGCAATTATGGAGCGGCTATCAAACAACTGGAGTCTCTCGATAATCGCTATCCTTTTGGTCCTTACTCACAACAAGTTCAGCTTGATCTGATTTATGCTTATTATAAATCAGCTGAGTTACCAATGGCGATTTCCGCTATTGACCGCTTTATGCGATTAAACCCAACCCATCCGAATATTGACTATGTTCTATATATGCGTGGGTTAACCGCTCAGGCATTAGATGATAGTGCATTACAAGGATTCTTTGGTATTGATCGCTCAGACCGTGATCCTCAGCATGCAAGAGTGGCTTTCAAAGACTTTAGCCAGTTAGTTCGCTACTATCCTGATAGCCTCTACACAGCAGATGCCACAAAGCGTCTTGTTTTTCTTAAAAACCGTTTAGCGAAATATGAACTCTCTGTTGCGAAATTCTATACCAAACGAGGGGCTTATGTCGCGGTTATTAATCGAGTTGAACAAATGATGCGTGATTATCCAGATACCGAAGCTACACGTGAAGCGCTTGTGTATATGGAAAATGCCTACAAAAAACTAGGCTTAACTCAAGAAGCAGATAAAGTTGCCTCACTGATTGCAGCCAACCCTGCTTAAACGTTTTTACTATCAAAAACAGCAGCCTAGCGCTGCTGTTTTTTTATGCTAATTCAAAGGCTAAAAACTTACTTTTCATCAGACCAACCCTCTTAATATGAACGAATAAACACAACTCTACAAGCACTCTTTTTCAGCTATTTATCATTTGTCACGTTTCTATTACTTGTTATATAAACTTCTAACAAAAAGTGATCTTGATCATGTTTTAAATTGTGTATCACGATATTCTGAACCTATCCAAGATGGAGTAATAAAGAGGTAACTATATGATTATAAATATCACTAGCAAACAAATGGACATTACCCCAGCACTACGTGAACACATTGAAAGCCGTTTAACTAAACTTAACAAATGGCAGGTAAATTTAATCAACCCTCATATTATTCTCACTAAGGATCCAAAAGGTTTTAGTGTTGATGCAAGTATTCATACTCCGAATGGACAACTTGTAGCAAACGCACAACATGTTGATATGTATGCGGCAATTAATGATCTCTTGGCAAAATTGGAACGTCAATTAAATAAAGTTCAGCATAAAAATGAGTCTCGACGTGCGGCCAATAGCTTAAAAGAAGAAAACTTACTCGTAAATGAAATATAAGTAGTGAAGCTTGATTAAAAATTAGAATAATTCACTGACTCAAAACGCCTCTGCGCATCCTCGTGATGCGCTTTTTATTGTATTTTTCTTGACTCCTCACCCATCATCATGTTTGATAGCTATATGTTAAATAGTTAATCAATCCATATAATGATGACTCACTCTTTTTTGCCATTCTTCTTTTTCTTTTTACTCTATTCTTAAAGAGGCTTTGTTTATTTCAGAAAGAAAAGTAAGAACGACAATAGCCTCCAAAAATGGAGGCTTTTTTTATTTAAAATGGTACGATACAAAAGTATAGGGCACTAACATGGAAAAACTCGATTTATTAGCAATCAGAGATAAAATCACTGCGCTAGATTCTGAACTACTTTCACTATTAGCTCAAAGACGCCAATTATCGACTGAAGTTGCCCAATTTAAATTAAATACCCACCGCCCTATTCGAGATAAAAACCGTGAGCGTGAACTGCTTGAGCTATTAATCGAAAAAGGGAAAAACGTTGGATTAGATGGCTTTTATATCAGCCGAATTTTCCAAATGATCATCGAAGATTCGGTGCTCACGCAGCAAGCCATTTTACAGCAACACCTTAATGCGACTGCAAATGAATCTGCAAGAATTGCTTATTTAGGCCCTAAAGGTTCTTATTCTCATATTGCCGCTCGCCAATATGCAGCCCGCCATTTTGATACTTTTGTTGATTGCACTTGCCATAAATTTGAAGATATTTTTACACTGGTAGAAACAGGACAAGCAGATTACGGTTTACTACCTATTGAAAACACCAGCTCTGGTGCAATTAATGATGTTTATGATTTACTACAAACGACCTCGCTGTCGATTGTTGGCGAAATTCGTATTCCAATAAATCATGCTTTATTAACAGCGGTTAAGAGTAGCCTAGAAGAATTACACACTATTTATAGCCATCCGCAACCCTTCCAACAGTGCAGTCACTATTTAAATCAATACCCTCACTGGAAAATTGAATATTGTGAAAGCACAGCCGCAGCAATGGAAAAAGTTGCATTAGCACAATCTCCCCATGTAGCCGCTATTGGTAGTGAAGCTGGCGGATCGCTTTATAATTTAACATCACTTGCTAGTAATTTAGCTAATCAACAAATTAATGTTACTCGTTTTATTGTGATTGCCCGTAAACCTATTGATGTATCAGAACAAGTACCTGCAAAAACCACCTTTTTAATGGCAACGGGGCAACAAGCAGGGGCATTAGTTGATGCTTTGATTACCTTAAAACAATACAGCATTATTATGACTAAATTAGAGTCTCGCCCAATAAATGGTACACCTTGGGAAGAGATGTTTTATATTGATGTGCAAGCTAATTTACGGGATATCAATATGCAAAAAGCATTACATGACTTATCAAAAACATCTCGTTCACTCAAAGTATTAGGATGCTATCCTTCAGAAAATATTGTACCCGTTGAAATACAATAGTTTATTATCCTACTTTATAACCAAAAGCCAGATAGCTTATTGTTATCTGGCTTTTCTACTTTTATGACTCTATTTTCAAGATAATTTAGCTAATTATAAAAAACCATACATAGCAGCAAATACCCAGCCAAAAATACAAGAAACAGTAACACCAATTAATCCCGGTAAAATAAAGCTATGATTAATAACAAAACGACCTATACGTGTTGTTCCTGAACGGTCAAATTGGATAGCGGCTAAATCACTGGGGTAAGTAGGAAGAATATAATAGCCATAACACGCCGGTGCTGAAGCAACAATATAGGCAGGATCAATACCAATACCTAAAGCCAAGGGGACTATTGCGGCTAATGCGGCGGCTTGTGAATTAACAAACTTAGAAACAAGTAATAAGACAACGGCATAAGCCCAAGGATACTCACGAACTAATTGTCCTAATGCAGCTTCTATTTCTTTCATATGTGCAGAGAACATGGTTTCTGCCATCCAAGCAATACCATAGACCGCAACAATGGCTATCATACCGGAGCGAAAAACTTCATTTTTAGAAATAAGTGAAGGATTAGTTTTACAAATAATAATAATAGAAGCGCCCGCTAATAACATAAACATTTGAATAACTAATACCATAGATAATGGTTTATTATTAAATACGGGACGTAATTCAGAAAATGCACCTAATACAGCAACAACCGCAATCGCACCTAAGAATATCCACATTGCTACCCAATTTTTCATTGGTAATTTTTTATCTAACAATGTTGCAGTATCACCATAAACGTAATCATGATTCTCTGGTACGGAAATAAAATCTTGGAAGCGCTGATCTTTATCTAACTCTTTGCCTCTAAACCAGCTAAAAATCCCAATGGCTAAAATACCAATAAAGGTTGATGGAATGGTAATCGCTAATAAATCTAAAAATTCAAGATGCTTACCATTAAAAGTGACATTACCTAACATTGCCACTAAAGTGACGACCGCAACAGATACGGGACTTGCGATAATTCCCATTTGTGAACCAATAGTACTGGCTGCCATCGGTCTTTCTGGACGAATATTATTTTTGATCGATACATCATAGATAATAGGCAAAATGGTATAAACCACATGTCCAGTACCACATAATATAGTCAGAGTACAGGTAACGAGAGGTGCAACAATAGAAATATACTTCGGATTTTTTCTTAATAATTTTTCAGCTATTTGCAACATAACATCTAAACCACCTGATGCTTGTAATGTTGCAGATGCAGAGACAACAGCAATAATCACTAACATTACATCGACAGGCGGTTTACCCGGAGGTAAATTAAAAATAAAGACTAAAATAACCAGCCCCACTCCGCCTAATAGACCTAATGCAATTCCCCCTTTCCTTGCTCCATAAAATAAACAAACTAATATAATGGCTAGTTGTATTATAAAATCCATCATTAACCCCTTAAAAAACGCATCGGAATAGAAATAAAAAATAATACAATTAAATCGTTAGCACTTTTTGCAAAAAAACAGCGTCGACCAATATAATTTACGGCATCTGTTATAGGTATTTTTTTGATCGTTGTTATAGTTTTAATATCCGTTAATTATTTTATGCAAATTTAAGATCTCACCGACAAATAGCTTAAAAAGAAAAGACATTCTTGAACATTTATCATTAACTAATTAAACCCATAGACAACAATTACATAACAAATAAATTAAAAATAATATAATGTTGTCATTATTAGGTGATTACTAAAAATAGAAATTTCATTCATTTTTTCTAAATGTATATTGGTTTTATTCATTGTAAATATTGAATAAATAAGGAATTGATATGCATACAATTATCATGTTGCTGCTAGGCTTGAGTTATTTGAATTTCGTTGATAGTGCTCATAATGAAAAAGGCTATTACTCCTATTCATTAGATCACCATATAAGTTCAACTCGCTGTACCGTAAGCCCATGCCCCGATCCGAAAGATTATTAGGTCATAACTATCAACGTTAGGAGAATAAAATGAAGAAATTAATTATTTTTATACTATCAAGTTTATTCGCTTTTTATGCTAGCGCTTATACTTGGGGTAATAAAATCAAAGATACCGTCATCGTTAGCCAGTATTGTCCACATAATAGCAATACCCAACAATCTACTCGCTGTGTTTGGCCCCCTTGTGATGATGAGTGGTAATATTTATCGCAAGATATGACATATAAAATAAAAAACGAATAACATAATCTGTCATTCGTTTTTCTTACTATAAGTATTAGGTATAGCGTTTATGTATATTTATACTAAATCCGGCTATCATTGGCTTTTTGTAATAACGCACCACTCTCTTTCATAAATTGTGAAGCATAATCACCGAACCAATCACTTACATTATTAAATGAGCGAATAAATTCATCTTTTGTGTTTATATCTAATAAGGCTATAGCTTCACCTAATGAATGATGATATCTACGGATCAAGTTAATGTTTTCTTGTGAAGATAAAATAATATCGGCATATAATTGTGGATCTTGAGCAAAGAGCCTACCAATCATCGCTAGCTCTAACCGATAGATGGGAGAAGATAATCTTAATAAACTGGCTAAATCGACATTCTCTTTCACCAAATGTTGCCCATATGCAAAAGTAGTAAAATGCCGCAATGCTTGGATAAAACTCATATTTTTATCGTGCTCTTGTGCAGTAATAGCCTCTACTCTTGCTCCCCACACCATAAGTTGCTCAAGCAACCACTCAAAATGTGATAAATCTCGCCCTTCACAATAAGCGATTACTTGTTTTGCTAAACTTGGCACATCTGGACCAAACATTGGATGTAGTCCTAAAACAGGACCATTATGTGCTTTTAACATCGCCTCTAAAGGCGCTTGCTTGATTGAGGCTAAATCTACCAATAAACAATTTTCTGGCAAGGGCGGTAATTGCTCAATAACATCAACCGTTAAATGGATTGGGACACTGATTATCACCATACCGGCATCCGCAAAAATAGCCGGAGATTTACTTTGCCACTCATCCGCTTCAAGACTTTCCACTTGATAGCCAGAAAGTGTAAAGAGACGAGAAAAAAGTCTCCCCATTTTTCCGTTCCCCCCCACAATGACAATTTTGCCTAATTGGGGATTAAGTGTTTTAAAGCCTTTATCATTTTCTTTGCTATAGGACTCTCTCATTACTCGACGTAAAACATCTTCAATTAAATCAGCAGAAATACCCATTTTTTCTGCTTCATTACGTCGAGAAGCAAGCATTGCGGCTTCTCTATCTGGTGCATAGATAGGTAACCCGTGGCGATTTTTAACTTCTCCCACTTCTGCTACCAATTGCATTCTTTTGGCGAGTAAAGAAAGCAATGTTTTATCCACCTGATCAATTTGCTCTCGCAAATTTTGTAATTCTTCAGCCATCTATGCTTGCCTCTTCTTATTAAAGTGTTATTGGGTTAGCTAACTTTTCTTAGTTGCGCTGCACGCTGTGCTAAAACTGGCGAAATTTGCTGATGCAGATTTCTTAACACCGATTCAGTGGTTTCCCAGCTAATACATGCATCAGTAACAGAAACACCGTACTTCATCTCACTACGAGGCTGCTCTGATGACTGATTGCCTTCATTAATATGGCTTTCTAACATGATCCCTGTTATTGATTGATTGCCTTTTTTAATTTGCTCAATCACTGAATCAACCACGACAGATTGACGACGAAAATCTTTATTTGAATTACCATGACTGCAATCAATCATCAATGATGGTGTTAATCCCGCTTTTATCATATGAGCTTCACATAACGCGACATCTTCTTCATGGTAATTAGGTTTCTTACCCCCACGCAAAATAACATGTCCATCAGGATTGCCTTGTGTTTGTAATAAACAGACTTGTCCTGATTGATTAATGCCCATAAAACGATGCGGCATAGAAGCAGCTTTCATCGCATTAATAGCCGTATCTAAATTACCATCTGTACCATTTTTAAAACCGACAGGCATTGATAAACCTGATGCCATTTCACGATGGGTCTGAGATTCGGTCGTTCTTGCCCCAATAGCTGACCAACTAAATAAATCACCTAAGTATTGAGGATTGTTAGGATCTAAGGCTTCCGTAGCTAAAGGTAAACCTAACTGAACCAACTCTGTTAATAGTTTACGGGCAATATGTAAGCCTTTTTCCATCTCAAAACTGCCATCCATAAACGGATCACTAATTAAACCTTTCCAACCAACTGTTGTACGAGGTTTTTCAAAATAGACACGCATCACAATATACAGACTATCACTTAACTCAGACGCTAAGACTTTTAGACGTTTTGCGTAATCTAACGCAACATCGACATCATGAATAGAACAAGGGCCACATACCACTAATAAACGCGGATCACGACGTTGAACAATTTCAGAAATAGTTTGACGTGATTGAGTAATGGCATGCAGATCATTACGACTCAACGGGTATTTTTGTTTTAACTCTTCCGGCGTAATTAACACCAGCTCTTCGCTGATGTTGACATTATTGAGTGCGTCTTTTTGCATGATCATAATCTTTACCTTTTTTATGTCTGTCATTGTGATTTTTGTGTGTCTAAACGATAAGATAACATGCAATGTAAAGAAATCAATCCATATTTTCAATAAAAAAGGCACAAACGTAATAATATGTTTACATTGTAGAGATACCATTAAATTTATTTTTATAAATCAGTGTATTATGAATATAAAAACAATACAAAAAAATGTGATTAAGATAAAACAAAAATAGTAGACTGTAATTTTAATTTTACACCCGCAAGAAATTGGCTTTCATCTAGCAGATGAAACGACTTTATAAGAGATGTTATTTAATGATGAGAAAAATAGGCAAGGAGGTGAGTTATTGTCGAGTGCTTATAAAAAGATAGAAGACATTAGAGGAAATAGAGCGGGTTATAGTCAAAAAAAGGCCAGCTGATGCTGGCCTTTTAACCATAACTTTCGGATGTGCGAAAGCGTATTATTTAGCGTTAAGACGCTCTTTAATACGTGCAGCCTTACCTGAACGCTCACGCAGGTAGTACAGTTTAGCTTTACGAACCGCACCACGACGTTTAACTGTGATGCTATCTACGACTGGGGAGTGAGTTTGGAATACACGCTCAACACCTTCGCCATTAGAAATTTTACGAACAGTAAATGCAGAGTGCAGACCGCGGTTACGAATAGCGATAACCACGCCCTCGAATGCCTGCAGACGTTTTTTAGAACCTTCAACGACCCATACCTTAACTTCTACATTATCGCCTGGACGAAATGAAGGTACATCTTGCTTCATTTGTTCTTGTTCGATTTGTTTAATAATATTGCTCATAATAACTCTCTTACCCTAGGTAAACTGATATTAATGACACTTTGTGTCAGACTTACTCTGCTGTTCTTTGCAAATGTTCCTGCTGGAATTCTGCTAACAGCACTCTTTGCTCGTCAGTCAGAGCTAGGCTTTCCAGAAGCTCAGGTCTTCTTAGCCAGGTCCGGCCCAGCGATTGTTTCATACGCCAGCGATTAATATGAGCGTGATTACCAGACAGTAACACTGCCGGAACCGCCATACCATCTAACACCTCTGGACGAGTATAGTGAGGATGATCCAGTAATCCTTCTGCAAAAGAGTCTTCTTTCGCCGAAGCCGCATGTCCAAGAACACCGGGAACAAAACGTGCTACTGCATCTATCATTATCATGGCAGGGAGTTCCCCACCACTTAATACGTAATCACCAACAGACCACTCTTCATCGATTTCGGTCTGAATGACACGCTCATCTATTCCTTCGTACCGACCGCAAACCAGAATTAATTTCTCATTTGTGGCCAATTCGCAAACACCTTGTTGATCGAGTTTGCGCCCTTGAGGTGATAAATAAATCACCTTTGCACCATCACCTGCCGCAGCTTTTGCTTGATGGATAGCTTCCCTTAACGGTTGTACCATCATCAACATACCAGGACCACCGCCATAGGGGCGATCATCTACTGTATGATGTCTGTCATAAGTGAAATCTCGGGGATCCCAACATTCCACATTAAGCAGACCATGCTTCACTGCCCGACCAGTCACCCCGTACTCGGTTATAGCGCGGAACATTTCAGGAAATAGGCTAATTACCCCAATCCACATTTGCACTGTCCCACTGTTGAGAACCGTTAACCGGAGAATCTAAAAACCAGGATCCCAATCAACGATAATTTTTTTCGCTGAGAGATCGACTTTCTTGATAACCTGCCCATCAAGAAACGGAACTAACCGCTCCCTGACACCGAATGCATCTTTCAGATTTGCTTTGATTACCATGACGTCATTTGAGCCCGTTTCCATCATGTCGTTAACGACACCTAAATCGTAGCCCTTGTCAGTTTCTACCTGACAACCCATCAGATCTTTCCAGTAATACTCACCGTCTAGATCAGGAAGTTGTGTAGCACTTACGACAATTTCAAAATTAGTCAAAATATTTGCAGCATCTCTGTCGTCAATACCTTTTAGCTTGACGATAATATCTTGATTGTGGTGTTTCCAAGTTTCTATCTCAATGGATTCCCATTGACCATGTCGTTGAATAAACCACGGTTGATATTCAAAAATGTTTTCGGCATGTTCGGTGGAAGAAAAAACTCTGAGCCAACCACGGATCCCGTAAGGTGAGCCCAACTTACCCATAACAATAGGTTCTACAGGCTCTTTAAAGGTTTTTTGTTCGCTCATTGTTACCACCGCGACAGATTAAGCGCTTTTCTTCGCTGATTTGATCAGGCCAGCAACACGTTCTGAAACAGTTGCGCCTTGAGCAACCCAATGTTCAACACGGTCTACGTCTAAACGTAATTCTTCTGCATTACCGGTTGCCAGTGGGTTATAAAAACCTACACGTTCAATAAAACGACCATCACGCGCATTGCGGCTATCGGTCACGACTACTTGGTAAAACGGACGCTTTTTTGCGCCGCCACGAGCTAAACGAATTGTTACCATAACATCCTCATTAGTTAACAAAACAACCAGACCCCATCGAGGAATGGCGTCCGGTTGTCATATAAAAAGCCCGAAAAGTTTACTCACTTTGGCGAAAAAAGCAATCCAAAGCGACGTTTTTTTCGGACTTTTTGCTTTTAGCGACCTGGAAAGCCTGGTGGCATCATACCTTTCATGCCACGCATCATCTTAGCCAAGCCACCCTTCTTCATCTTTTTCATCATACGTTGCATATCATCAAACTGCTTTAATAAGCGGTTGACGTCTTGCACTTGTGTTCCCGATCCCATCGCAATACGACGTTTACGAGAACCTTTGATAATTTCAGGTTTTTGACGCTCTTTTTTCGTCATTGAGCTAATAATAGCTTCCATTTTGACTAAAATTGAGTCGTCCATTTGTGATTTCACCGCATCAGGCACCTGAGACATGCCGGGCATTTTACTTAGCATACTCGCCATACCCCCCATGTTTTTCATTTGCTTTAACTGATCTAAGAAATCATTTAAATCAAAACCATCCCCTTTTTTTAGTTTAGTTGCCAGCTTTTCAGCTTGCGCTCGGTCAACTTTACTTTCGATATCTTCAATTAATGAAAGAACATCGCCCATGCCTAAAATACGTGAGGCAATACGATCGGGATGGAAAGGTTCTAATGCTTCTGTTTTTTCACCAACACCGAGGAATTTAATTGGTTTCCCTGTGATATGACGAATAGATAATGCTGCACCACCACGAGCATCACCATCAACTTTAGTTAATACCACCCCTGTTAAAGGGAGTGCTTCATTAAAGGCTTTTGCGGTGTTGGCAGCATCTTGCCCTGTCATTGCATCAACAACGAATAGGGTTTCTACTGGATTGATTGCTTTATGAAGTAGTTGGATCTCCTCCATCATGCCTTCATCAACATGTAAACGACCCGCAGTATCCACCAGCAATACATCATAAAATTGGAGCTGAGCATGTTTTAACGCATTGCTAGCAATGGTGACGGGATTTTCTTGTACCGTTGAAGGGAAAAAGTCAATACCAACCGTTTCGGCTAAGGTTTCCAGTTGTTTAATCGCTGCGGGACGATAGACGTCAGCAGAAACTACTAATACTTTCTTCTTCTTTTTCTCTTTTAAAAATTTACCAAGTTTAGCAACACTTGTCGTTTTACCCGCACCCTGTAAACCTGCCATTAATACCACGGCAGGAGGCTGAGCTGAAAGGTCAAGATCGTTATTGACCTCTCCCATCGCATTTACCAGCTCATTTTGTACAATTTTGACAAACTCCTGACCTGGGGTCAGACTTTTGTTAACTTCATGACCTACTGCACTCTCTTTGACACGTGCAATAAACTCACGAACCACGGGCAAAGCCACATCAGCTTCTAATAAAGCCATACGCACTTCGCGCAGTGTGTCTTTAATGTTTTCTTCGGTCAGTCGGCCTCTGCCGCTGATATTGCGCAATGTGCGCGATAATCTGTCACTTAAATTCTCAAACATTATCTTAGCTCAGTGTTAAAGTTGGGCTTGTCTGTCGTCTATTTCATCGATTATATCACGATGACGCGCAGATCTCTGCATAGAGATTTACGCTTAATGACTTCAATAGTTGGAGCGGAATTCACCTAGCGCTATACTAAGCAATTATGTACCCTATTATGTAAGCGAAACTATGCCCGTTATATCAATCTCTATCGTTGCTGTCTGCGCTTATTTACTCAGTCTGGTGTTTATTCTCCCCAGTTTGCTGAGAAAAGAGCAAAATGGATACCGTGGATTAGCGCTGCTTTTTGCGGTGGTCGCCCTTGTGACCCATGCTATCTCATTAAAATTTTTGATTTTCCGTCCACATAGCGGGCAAAATCTGTCACTCACCAATTTAGGGGCGGTGGTCAGTTTAATGGTCTGCGTTATCATGACCATTGTTGCTTCCCGTGGTAGAGCTTGGTTTTTGCTGCCTATTGTTTATTGCTTTTCCATAGTCAATCTCATTATTGCCGCCTTGATGCCAGGTGAGTTTGTCACCCACCTTGAAAGTAGCACATCGCTCTTTATTCATATTGGGCTTGCTTTATTAAGTTACGCCACTTTGTTAATTGCTGCTTTATATGCCTTACAACTCAGCTGGCTCGACTATCAACTAAAAAATAAGAAACTAAAATTTTCACCACAAATGCCACCATTAATGTCAATTGAACGTAAAATGTTTCATATTACCCAAGTGGGGGTAGTATTACTGACATTAACCTTGTGTACCGGCCTGTTATATATGGATAATATCTTTGGTAAAGAAAATATCCATAAATCAATATTTTCTATTATTGCGTGGTTTGTCTACATCATTTTATTATGGGGACACTTCCGTGAGGGTTGGCGTGGGAAAAAAGTGGTTATTTTTAACCTGATCGGTGCCATTATTTTGACATTAGCTTTTTTTGGTAATCGTTTATTGCAAGAGTTAATGCTTAATTAATCTTTTCATTTTAAGGTAGCAAAAGGAACTCAATTTTGGAGCATGTGTCGACAACAACGCTCATTATCATACTTATCGGTATGATCTTTGCCTCAGCCTATTTTTCAGGCACTGAAACTAGCATGATGACTATCAATCGTTATCGGCTACGCCACGCAGCCAAGCAAGGTAATCGCTCTGCCAAAAGAGTAGAAAAACTATTACAGCGTCCCGATAGATTGATTAGCTTAGTATTAATTGGTAATAACCTGATTAATATTGTCGCCTCCGCTCTCGCCACTATTGTAGGAATGCGTTTATATGGTGATGCAGGAGTAGCTATTGCAACAGGTGTATTAACCTTTGTCATTCTTATTTTTGCTGAGGTACTACCAAAATCTATCGCAGCGCTTTATCCAGAACGTTTCGCTTATCCAAGTAGCGTTCTTTTGTCACCTTTACAGAAAATCATGTTGCCCGTTGTGTGGTTTTTTAACCAAATTACCTTAGTGTTTATGCGCATTTTCGGTATTAAATCCCCCGTAATACAGGGTAATGCGGTATCAAAAGAAGAACTACGCACCATTGTGAATGAATCAAAATCGAAACTGTCACAGCGTAACCAAAATATGCTGATTTCTATTTTGGATTTAGAAAAAGTGACCATTGGCGATATTATGGTACCAAGAAATGAAATTTTTGGTATTGATGTCAATGATGAGTGGAAATCCATTGTCAGACAGTTAACTCACTCCCCTCATGGGCGTATTGTCCTTTATCGTGATACCCTCGATGATGTCATTGGTATGCTACGAGTACGCGAAGCTTACCGTCTTATGACAGAGAAGAAAGAATTTACTAAACAAATTTTGATTAAAGCGGCTGATAAAATCTATTTTATCCCAGAAAGTACACCACTTAGCTTACAACTAGTTAATTTTCAACGTAATAATGAAAAAGCCGGTATTGTCGTCGATGAATATGGTGAAATTCAAGGATTAGTCACTGTTGAAGATATCCTAGAAGAGATTGTCGGTGATTTTACTACCTCAATGTCTCCTTCTTTAGCAGAAGAAGTGATCCCACAAAAGGATGGTTCACTATTAGTGGATGGCACAACCAATATCCGAGATATCAATAAAGCCTTTGCTTGCCATTTACCAGAAAATGAAGCTCGAACAATTAATGGGGTTATTATTGAAGAGTTAGGTGATTTACCCGTAGTAGGTGCCAAAATAACGATTGATGGTTATGAATTTGAAGTGTTGGAAGTGCAAGACAATGTGATTAAGAAAGCCTTGATCCGCCATCTTACGCCCCCTCGTCACTAGCGATTATTAATAGCGGTTCAATGCAATTGGCGTTGACCGTTATGATACTCCCCATCAAATTAAAAGAGACAACAAATCAAGATCAAATAGCTTGAGTTATTGTCTCTTTATCTATAAAGCAACTGTAACTAGATTTGTAACTCTTTGAGTTTGTCTTCTGGTAGTGCTAATTCATCATTATGATTAATGCCAATAGTGTGAGATAAAATGTCTCGTGCAATATCTTGAGCTTCAGCTAACGAGTGCATTTCATAAGTCCCACATTGGTAGACATTAAGCTCAGGAATATGGTTTTGATCTTTAACCTTCAATACATCTTCCATAGCTGCCTTCCATGCATTAGCAACACGTTGCTCATCAGGCTGACCAATTAAGCTCATATAAAAGCCTGTACGACATCCCATTGGCGAAATATCGATGATCTCAACACCTTCACCATTTAAGTGATTACGCATGAAACCTGCAAATAAGTGCTCTAACGTATGAATTCCTTTCTCAGGCATGGCTTTTTTATTTGGGACAGTAAAGCGTAAGTCAAAAACGGTAATAGTATCACCAGAGGGTGTTTTCATCGTTTTAGCAACGCGTACCGCAGGTGCAGACATACGTGTATGGTCAACAGTAAAGCTATCCAATAACGGCATAAAAAACCTCCTAAGAAAATTTTTAAATATTTTTAAGAGAACATGAAACTTTCTGCGAGCGCCTCGGTCTTAGTAATGAATACGCGCAAAATGTTATCATCCCTATTTCTCTATAGAATTTATTCAGCCACACAAATTTTAGTGTGGCTTTTTTCTATCTGAGTTTTAAGAAGCCACACCATCATTATTTGGCCCAGCATGGAGCTTCAAATATTCATCGAAAGAAATGGTATCACTCTTTTCTAAGTCTGCCTGACGTTTAATAGATGAAATTCTCTCATGTTCAAAAGCATCATCTGTTAACACTTCATAAGCGGTATTGACTAATTGTTGATGATATTCTTCAGCTAAAGATAGACCATAACCGCCAATACCCTGTGCTTTAATTTTTTCTAATAATCTGCCAGAGAAGGTTAATTGCGGATTATCAAACATTTCCTCTAACTTAAGGCAAACTTCTAGATATTTAGTTCCAGAACAGCTATCTAATACCTTAGCTACGCGCTGTAAGTCAGCAAAAAGCGCTTTCCCCACTTGTGCTAATGGCTCTTTTCTTTCACCACAACCCATGCCAATAACTTGACCTGGCTTACGCCCTTCTAGAATAACGTTATTCCAATTTGCACGACAGCAGGCCAATTCTTCTGCATTCATTTCTGGTGCATCCGCTAATACACACCAAATCAAGAATAAATCTAAGAAACGAATTTGTGTTTCATCAACGCCGATAGGTGTAAATGGATTGATATCTAATGAGCGAACCTCGATATATTCGATACCACCACGTAATAATGCATCAGAAGGTGATTCATCCCCTTTGACAACGCGTTTAGGACGAATAGGCGCATATAATTCATTTTCAATTTGTAATACGTTAGTATTTAATTGAATATACTTACCGTCTTTCTTTACACCTAATTTAGCAAATTCTTCTGACGGTTTATGAATGGCCTTTTTCAAACCTTTCACATAAGTCTCTAGATGATTAAAAGTAATATCTAAATCACTCTGTGACTTATTGGTATAGCCTAAATCACTTAAGCGCAACGAAGTTGCATAAGGTAAGTATTTTGCGCCTTTAGGGGTATTTTCAAAGGGTAAATTGGTTTTTCGACCTTTTAAGAATGAACCACAAATAGCTGGCGAAGCACCAAAGAAAAAAGGAATTATCCAACCAAAACGGTAGTAATTACGGATCAAACGTAAATAACCGTCTGAAATCGCCTCTTTACCTGTTTCTTCATCGGTGATATTTGCCCACGCTTGCCAAAATTCGATAGGTAACGAAAAATTGTAATGCACACCAGAAATAGTTTGCATTAACGCACCATAACGATTTTTCAGCCCTTCACGATATAACGTCTTAAAACGCCCAACATTAGAGGTACCAAATTGCGCTAATGTTATTTTATCTTCGGCTTCAATAAAGCAAGGCATACTCATCGGCCACATACGCTCATTGGTTAAATGACGTGCCGTATAGCGATGCAAATCACTTAAAAAATGTAAGGTGTGATCAATATTATCGTCAACAGGAGTAATAAACTCTAACAGAGACTCAGCAAAATCTGTCGTGATCCATTTGTGAGTGAGTGACTTACCTAGCTCGACAGGGTGTCCTGTAGCCGCTAAATGACCATCAGGAGTAACTCTTAAGGTTTCTCGCTCTATACCACGGTGGATACCACATAAAACTTTAGGATGGGCTTCCAACCAAGAAAGCGCTTTAGATACGTCCGGGATCAAAGGTGACCTCCCGCGTTGGTTAATGTTAATAAGTAGATAACAGTTACTTTATCGCAAAGTCACCAAATTGTCGCTGATTAGATGATATCGGCGTTATTAGTTGATGCGAAACAAATCGATAATATATAAACAATGCAGGAAAGAGAAAAAGCAAAAAGCCCCGCGATAAGCGAGGCTTTAAAGATGGTGCATCCTGGAGGATTCGAACCTCCGACCGCTCGGTTCGTAGCCGAGTACTCTATCCAGCTGAGCTAAGGATGCAGTCGTACTAATTTAACTAAGATAAGCTAACTTTATAAAAAGATGGTGCATCCTGGAGGATTCGAACCTCCGACCGCTCGGTTCGTAGCCGAGTACTCTATCCAGCTGAGCTAAGGATGCGTCGTTATCTTTTTGCCTCTCACATTACATTGTGCAATGTCGAGAAATAAGTGGTGCATCCTGGAGGATTCGAACCTCCGACCGCTCGGTTCGTAGCCGAGTACTCTATCCAGCTGAGCTAAGGATGCACGTTGTTTAATTTTACTCTTTTAATGCAAATTATTCACTATTTGCACCAAAATAAAAACCCCATACATTTAATCATGGGGTTGGAATATGGTGCATCCTGGAGGATTCGAACCTCCGACCGCTCGGTTCGTAGCCGAGTACTCTATCCAGCTGAGCTAAGGATGCAAATCTAAATGGCGGTGAGAGAGGGATTCGAACCCTCGATGCAGCTTTTGACCGCATACTCCCTTAGCAGGGGAGCGCCTTCAGCCTCTCGGCCATCTCACCATATTTAGAACCACTCGAAGAAGTTCTTTGTGAACATCTCGTCTCTGTGTGGCGCACATATTACTTTCTCAGCCTGAGAAGTCAAACAATTTTTCTCAACTTTTTACGAATATAGGTTCGTTTGAACACTTCACAAACAAACTGATGCGTTTATCAGCAAGAAAGGCTAAAAAAGAACTGAATACCATGATATCGCTGATGAAAAATCATTCAAGCATTTTATCTCATCGACGAATAATTTTATTCCCCCTACTAATAATTATGAATCGAATGATAAGCAGTAAAAAGACTTTCAATTCTGTCAATCAGAATAAGCGGATAGTGTAATAATAAATACAGTTCAAAAGAGCGAGGTGAAGAACGAGAAAGAAAATGGAAAGTTTTATAGAAAAGAAAAGCGCCCAGACCCGGCAAAAGTGTGGACGCTTACGAAGAAAGGGTAACTAGCTAAAAATAAGAGATTGCTTAGTAGTTATCTGTGGGCTGAGTTTTCTCGGCCTGAATTCGTTGATAGATCTCTTCACGATGGACAGATACTTCTTTGGGGGCATTTACGCCAATACGTACCTGATTACCTTTAACCCCTAAAACGGTTACGGTTACATCATCGCCTATCATAAGCGTTTCACCAACTCGACGAGTTAGAATAAGCATTCTTTGCTCCTTGAAAATTTACAAGAGTCGGGTCTCTAGAATTTCCCGGCCATTATCCATCATACATTGTCAATTCGTATAATCATTATTTATCACATATAGCCCATACTTCATAACAAAATATAAATTTTGTGATTGATTATTTAACGGATTGTCAATATTACATAAAGCGTTACCCCTAAAAACTAGGGATAACGTTTTTTCAGGTAGCTATCGCTTAAAGATGCGATTCTACCCACTCGTCAACACTCGCTAAAGCAGCGGGTAACGCTTCAACATCTGTACCACCAGCTTGTGCCATATCAGGGCGACCACCACCTTTACCACCGATTTGCTGAGCGACAAAACTAATTAGCTCACCTGCTTTTATTTTAGCAGTCAAATCCTTAGTCACACCGACAATTAAGCTCACTTTACCATCAGAAATAGTAGAAAGTACAATTATTGCTGAACCTAATTGATTTTTTAAATCATCAACCATTGTTCTTAACATTTTTGGTTCAACATTATTCAGTTCACGAACTAAAAGTTTGATACCTTTCACATTCTTAGCTTGGCTTCCTAACGAGGAGCTTTCTTGAGCTGCTTGCTGATCTTTCAGTTGTTGAAGTTCTTTTTCTAATGAACGGTATTTTTCTTGAACCGTTTTAATTTTCTCAACTAAATTACTACCATCACTTTTAAGTGCATGAGCCACAAGAGAAATCAGATCCGATTGCTCATGAACACTTTCAATCGCTGTAGCCCCCGTAATCGCTTCAATTCGGCGAATACCAGCCGCAGTCCCTGATTCACTCATAATGCGGAATAGACCAATATCACCCGTTCTGGCTGCGTGAGTACCACCACAAAGTTCAGTTGAGAAATCACCCATGGTTAAAACACGAACACGTTCTTCATATTTCTCACCAAAGAGTGCCATCGCACCTTTTTGCTTCGCATCTTCAAGATCCATTAACTCGGTGACAACCGGCGAGTTAAGGCGGATTTGCGCGTTAACAATGTCTTCAATTTCACGTAACTGTTCTGGTTTTACTGCTTCAAAGTGAGAGAAGTCAAAACGCAGATATTTATCGTTAACTAAAGAGCCTTTCTGGGTAACATGAGTGCCTAATACTTGGCGTAATGCCGCATGCAATAAATGCGTTGCTGAGTGATTTAAGCGAATAGCATCACGACGAGCCACATCAATGACTGCATTGATCTTATGATTAACAATAAAAGATCCAGAAATGACTTTACCAATATGACCAATAGCCTTGCCATATTTTTGCGTGTCGGTAACTTCAAACTGGCTATCTTTGCCAATCAGAAGACCTTTATCACCTACTTGGCCACCAGACTCAGCATAAAAAGCCGTTTTATCTAAGAAGATAATCCCTTCTTCACCTGCTTTAAGCTCAGTGACTGTTTGACCATTATGGAAAATCGCATTAATAGTACCTTGTTGCTCATTATGGTCATAACCTGAGAAATCACTGCGACTATCGACTTTAATCAGTTCGTTATAGTCAGTACCAAAACCGCTAGATTCACGAGCACGTTTACGTTGCTCTTCCATTGCCAGTTCAAAGCCTTCTTCATCAACTTTGATATTTCTTTCACGGCAAACATCCGCAGTTAAATCTAATGGGAAACCGTATGTATCATAAAGACGGAAAGCCGTTTCACCCGCTAAAGTATCACCGGTTAATTTTTCTAGCTCTTCATCTAATAATTGTAAACCGCGCTCTAAAGTACGTGCAAACTGCTCTTCTTCCGTTTTAAGTACTTTTTCAACGATTTCTTGTTGATTCTTAAGCTCTTTACCAGCTTCAGCCATTACATCAATAAGTGGTGCAACGAGTTTATAGAAGAAAGTATCTTTCGCACCTAACATATAACCATGACGTACAGCACGACGGATAATACGACGTAGCACATAGCCACGACCTTCATTAGAAGGAATGACACCATCACAAACAAGGAAAGAACAAGAACGGATATGGTCGGCAATCACACGTAATGATTTATTTGCTAAGTCTGTCGCATTAGTCACTTCAGCAACGGATTTAATTAATGCGCGGAATAAATCAATATCATAGTTAGAATTAACATGCTGTAGTACAGCAGTAATACGCTCTAATCCCATTCCCGTATCAACAGAAGGCTTCGGCAATGGATCCATTGTACCATCTGATTTACGGTTGAACTGCATAAAGACGATATTCCAGATCTCAATATAGCGATCACCGTCTTCTTCAGGTGTCCCTGGCGGTCCCCCCCAAATATGATCACCATGATCGTAAAATATCTCAGTACATGGACCACAAGGCCCCGTATCTCCCATTTGCCAGAAGTTATCAGAAGCAAATGGTGCGCCTTTATTATCACCAATACGAATAATGCGCTCAGCTGGAACACCGACTTCTTTATTCCAGATATCATAAGCTTCATCATCAGTGGCATAAACGGTTACCCAAAGTCTCTCTTTAGGTAAGTTAAACCACTCTTTGCCAGTTAATAATTCCCAGGCAAAGTTAATGGCATCATGTTTGAAATAGTCACCAAAACTAAAGTTACCTAACATTTCAAAAAATGTATGGTGACGTGCTGTATAACCCACATTTTCTAAATCATTATGTTTACCACCCGCGCGCACACAACGTTGCGCGGTTGTCGCTCGGGAATAAGGTCGGTTGTCCAATCCAAGAAATACATCTTTAAATTGGTTCATCCCTGCGTTTGTAAACAGCAATGTTGGATCATTATTTGGAACCAAAGAACTGCTTGGTACTATTTGATGTCCTTTAGTATGAAAAAAGTCGAGAAACGCCTGACGGATCTCAGCGGTGCTTTTGCTCATAATTATCCCGAAATCAAGCTGGAAAAACAGAAATTAGAAATCTAGTTAGAGGAGGTTTAGTTTTACCTCTACTTAGCCAACGAATACATAAGTAGGGATAAGATAGAATTTCTTCGCTCAGAAGTAAAACCCCCGATAAACTTATTCGAGTTGACATTGTAAATCGTCTAGTAGTTTTCTGAAAGTAGCAACATACTTCAAGATAGGTCGTTTTAACCAAATCGAGGCGAATTTTGTAAGATATGAGAAGGTAATGACGATAATTTCATAATAAAACTATTAAATAATTTTTTCGTCATTTTTAGTTTATTATCAATAGCATTTTGCTCATTTGCTCGCAACAGCTATCCTAAATCTGTATTATCAAAAAAAGCCAATATTCCCATTACATATTTAATTTTTCTGAATAAAAGTCCCGCCAGAATCATTTAACTAAATATATTTACTGATAAATTTAAAATAATAAAGTAGCAAAAATCCATTTCTCTCGTAGTCAAAGAGATTGATTATCTATATAGATAGATGCTAACAAGTTATTTTAATGCTGTTTTTTCAAACATGTAAAAGAAATATGATGTTATAAATAACCAATAGAATACATCACCAAATCTTCACTATATAAACACTTACATAGTGTAAAACCACCCAAAGATAAAAATATTGTTATTGCTGATAAAATAGTAATAAATTGCAAAAAAAAAGAAAATTAGTGAAAAATAAACTAATTTTTCACTACCACTGAGTGGTTAATTTTTACATAAAACAAAAAGGAAGCTTTTTTAAGGCTTCCTTTGATATCTGAATAAAATTTATACAAACAAGTTATTCAATGGGATGCTGTCGTGATGATAGCCAATGATTTAAGGTCTATTTTCACACAAACAGCATGACAACCAGCTAATTACTCTTTTGTGTCGTCAGCATCACTGTCTGACTCTTCACCTGCAAAATCCGCAGCACTTGTGAATTCACCAGCATGATTTAACAACATTTCACGTAATTTAGTGTTTAACTCATTGTACATTTCAGGATGTTCTTTTAAGTAATTGGTTGCGTTAGCTTTACCTTGACCGATTTTTTCGCCATTGTAGCTATACCAAGCACCCGCTTTCTCTACTAACTTATGTTTAACACCTAAATCAATCAGTTCGCCATAGGTATTAATACCTTCACCGTACATAATTTGGAATTCAGCTTGTTTAAACGGTGCAGCCACTTTATTTTTAACAACTTTAACGCGAGTCTCACTACCAATGACTTCATCACCATTTTTGACAGAGCCAATGCGACGAATGTCTAAACGAACAGAAGCATAGAATTTAAGCGCATTACCACCGGTCGTGGTTTCTGGGTTACCAAACATAACACCGATTTTCATACGAATTTGGTTAATGAAAATCAGCAGTGTATTAGAGTTTTTAAGGTTACCCGCTAGTTTACGCATAGCTTGGCTCATCATACGTGCGGCTAAACCAACGTGTGAATCACCAATTTCACCTTCAATTTCAGCTTTTGGTGTTAATGCTGCCACGGAGTCCACGACAATAACATCGACCGCACCAGAGCGAGATAATGCATCACAAATTTCCAGTGCTTGTTCACCTGTGTCAGGTTGAGAGCAGAGTAGATTATCGATATCGACACCTAGCTTTTGAGCATAAATTGGGTCTAATGCATGTTCAGCATCAATAAATGCACAAATTTTTCCTTCACGCTGAGCAGAGGCAATAACTTGTAGAGTCAAGGTTGTTTTACCAGAAGATTCAGGGCCATAGATTTCAACAATACGGCCACGTGGCAATCCACCTGCACCTAAAGCAACGTCTAATGATAAAGATCCTGTAGAGATAGTTTCTACGTTCATGGAACGGTCTTCGCCCAGACGCATGATAGAACCTTTACCAAATTGCTTTTCAATTTGACCAAGTGCTGCGGCCAATGCTTTTTGTTTGTTTTCATCAATAGCCATGTTATCTCCCTCTGGGCAGTGAAGCATAAAGATGGGTCACTACCATTAAAACGTATATGATTTTGCTTGTTGAAACTCATTATACTGTATAATCATACAGTATCAAGTTAATTATTAATAATTTCTTTAAGAATTGATTTTAAAGAGAAAATCACAGATTGGGCTCTCACCTCCTCTCGTGATCCACTAAAAATACAGTGTTTAGCAACCACTCGAAGCCCCTCTGGGGTTTTTATTGCAAAGCCAAACCAAACTAAACCAACGGGCTTCTCTTCACTACCGCCGCCGGGACCTGCAATACCACTAACCGATACAGCATAGTCTGCATTTGCTGTTAGCAATGCCCCTTTTGCCATCTCACAGACAACTTGTTCACTCACGGCACCAAAATCAGACAATGTTTGCTCATCTACACCAATCATGTCATGTTTAGCTTGATTACTGTAAGTCACAAAACCTCGATGATAATAATCTGAGCTACCTGCTATATCAGTAATGACTTTTGCAATCCATCCTCCAGTACATGATTCTGCAGTAGTTAACGTTTTTTTTCGTTTTAGCAGTGCCTGACCGACTTCAATGCTCAGATGGGTCATTTCATCATTATTTATCATGAAGGTTGTTTCACCTCGACTCTCAATTAACGTTATTCAGCTCTCTTTCTGGTGCAATCCCACAACCATAATCCACCAATTGCTAGCGCAAAGATAGCACCAAAGCCAATACCAATTGTAATAACGGAAATACCCATACTGGTGACTAGCGAGAACAAACCTAGCATCAGTAACATTGCGGTATTCTCACCTAAATTTTGTACAGCAATGGCATTCCCCGCTCCCACACTATGCTTTCCTTTATCTTGTAGCAAAGCATTTAATGGTACAACAAAGAAGCCACCAAAAATGCCAATAACAACTAAGATAAAATAGGCTGGAATAATGGTGGTTTGTAATGAGAAGTAAACAACACCTAAGCCAATTAAAACCCCTGCAGGCATACAACGACGGACCGTTTTTAATGTGACAAACTTAGCGGCTAAACCAGCGCCAATCACAATACCAATCGCCACCATCGCATTTAATATTGTTGGTGTTGTATTATCAGTCATTCCCAAAGCTATAGGCACCCATTGCACTAATAGAAAACGCAATGTGACGCCGGCCCCCCAAAACATACTTGTTCCTACCAGAGAAAAACGGCTCTCTTTATCTCGCCATAAAGAGCCACAAGCAGCTAAGAATTGATTGAATATTTTCTTAATATTCCAGCCTCGACCTATTTGAGCAGGTGATAACTTGGGAATGCTAAAATTAACCAATACAGCTAAAGCATACATTATCGCACAGACAGCTAATGCTAAGATAATGCTCCAATCGGAAAGAAGCCCACCAATCACAGAGCCTAATAAAATTGCCGCAATAGTTGATGCTTCCATTAAGCCATTTGCTTTGACTAAACGCTCGCCATCAGTTAACTCACCTAAAATACCATATTTAGCAGGCGAATAAATGGCGGCGCCGATCCCCACTAAGGCGTAACCTAAGAATGGATCGGTTCCAATACAAATAAGAAAAGCACCGGCAAATTTTAACGCATTACCAGTAAGCATCACCCTACCTTTAGGCTGGCGATCGGCAACTTGTCCAACAAAAGGAGCTAAGAGAATATAAGCCAGCACAAACACCATTTGTAAAATAGGCTGGCTCCATTCTGGATAAAGTGCTGATTTAAATTGAGCGAGTATGGCAAATAACAAAGCATTATCCGCAAATGCAGAAAGAAACTGTGATAATAATACTGCTTTCATGCCCTTACTCAGTAATGGGGGCTGACTTATATTCTCTGACATTAATTATTTTCCTGTTCAGCGAGTTGCTTTAACGAGACAAAATCCGTTTTGCCACTTCCTAAAACAGGAATTTCTTTGAGAAAACGAATATCTTTTGGTACCGCAATTTCTGCCACACCAGTGGATTTAGCTAATGCCGATAACATACTGCGATCAAGTTGCTTATCGGTTGTAAAAAGCACTAATGACTCACCTCGACGTGGATCATTTACCGCCACCACAGCATGGTTGCCTTCTGAAGCTTTAGCCGCTAATTGCTCTACACTTTCAAGAGAAACCATTTCTCCCGCTATTTTTGCAAAACGTTTTACACGCCCTTTAATAGTGCAAAAACCTTCGCTATCAATAGCAACGATATCTCCCGTATCATACCAACCCGCTTCTTCGATGCCTTCGGCATTTATTGCTGTAGGCTGTTCTAATTTATAAGGGGACTCAACGCGCAAATAGCCAAGCATGATATTAGGGCCACGCAGTTGTAATCTTCCACCATCCGTAATACCACTTATAGGAATTAAACGCCCTTCCATGCCTGGTAATAAACGCCCCACGGTATATGGCTTAGCACTCATTGGTACATTAATGGAGACAACAGGAGCACATTCAGTGACCCCATAACCTTCTAAAATACGAATACCAAATTTATCCTGCCATAATACTCGTGTCGATTCGGACAGTTTTTCCGCCCCTGCAACCACATATCTTAGTCGAGCAAAATCATAAGGATGAGCAAATTTGCCATAATTACCTAAGAAAGTTGAAGTGCCAAACAATACTGTACAATTTTGGTCATACACTAATTCAGGTACTACACGATAATGTAGTGGGCTTGGGTAGAGGAATACTCGTGCCCCTAAGCAGATAGGAGCTAATACACTTACCGTTAAACCAAAAGCATGGAATAACGGTAATGCAGCCATAAATTTATCTCTGGGTGAAAAGTCAGCAATAGCACGAATTTGCTCTACATTCGCCAATAAACTGGAGTGGCTATGAACAACACCTTTCGGTGTGCCTTCAGATCCAGAAGTAAATAAGATAACTGCTGCGTCCGTCGATTTTTGCGCTAACATCGCTTTATGAGGAGTGAGTAAGTGCTGTGCAATCCAGCGTTTATCTTCTCTAGTAATGCTATCTTTGAGATCTTCAAGATAAACCCAGTTTGCATCCGGAGTCTGTTCTGGAATATGTAATAAATTTCCTTTCTCTAAAAATTGGCGTGAGGTAAAAATCGTTTTAATGGATGCCGCTTTCATGGCATTTTGTACACCTAAGCTACCCGCAGTATAGTTAAGCATCGCCACAACCCGTTGGCGCATCGTCGCCCCAAATAAAGCCGCAACCGTAACGGTAGTATTAGGAAGTAAAAGGCCAATTCGTTCATTAGGTTCGGTATAGCGTTCAATAATACGACTAACACCTAATATTTTTTTCAATAGGCCCTGATAACTATCCTCTTTCATATTAATATCTGAAATAAGAGGACTGAAACGACCAAACTGAGACATTCCTTGTAAAAATGCCTCATAGAGCGTGATATTAGGACGTGCTTGCATAATAGCATCCATCATAATATCACGGAGCTTTTCTCCCGATAAGCGACGGCGCTCTGCTGATTTTTCCGCTGTAGGCATAGGTAAATCAACCGCAGGTAGCACTTTTATTGTGATTTTAGGAAAGAGCTTTGCTTTTATATTTAACGTTTTACGCACTCGAGAAAAGTAGCTAAATTCAGCACCTTCTATTCTAACAGGGATAACTTTTGCCCCTGATTTAGCAGCAATAAACGCAGCACCTTCATAAATCTTCATCAAACCAATAGTTACCGTAATTCTCCCTTCAGGGAAAATAACAACAGGACGGCCTTTATCGACCTCTTTAACTAATTGGCGAACCGCCATTGGATTAGCGGGATCTAAAGGAACAATATCCGCATAACGACTGAGCCATTTGGTATGTTTGGCATTAGCCACTGAGGTGTAAACAGCAAAGACAGGGTTAATCGGTAAAAATAAACGCAATAATATACCATCAATAAACGATGTATGATTTGGCGTAATAATGCATTTTTCATATTGTGAAAACTGATTAATTAGTCCTTCAATTCTTACTCGAAATAAGAATTTAAATAGTGTTTTAAAAAACGCTATCAACATCATATCCATATCTCATTTTGCTATAATTAGCCTTACTATAAATAGGATATGATGAAAATAAAATAGTTGTCTTTTGTTTTCGTCTTTATATAGGACAACTTCCTAATTATTTAGCGAGTTTTGCGAGAATGACCTCAATAATATCATTAATAGATAATCCAGCATCAACAATAATATCTGCGCATTGCATATATAAAGGCTCACGCTTAATTAAAACATCATGTATTTCTGAAACTAATGTTTTTCCCGTCAAGCTAGGTCTTTGTGCCTCATTAGGATCTTGAGATAAACGCTCAACTAAAGTTTCAAGTGAAGCTTGTAAATAAACAATTACACCTGAATTTTTCATATAAACACGATTTTTTTCTGCCAACACTATCCCTCCCCCCGTTGAAATAACTTGGTTAGGTTGGCTAACTTGAATAAGCGCATCTGATTCAAGTTGGCGAAAGACATCCCAACCTTCCGCTTCAACCATAGAAGAAATAGTTTGTTGATATTTATCTGTTATCCAATTATCTGTATCAATAAATTGATAATCTAAAGATAGAGAAAGCGCTTTACCTACTGTTGTTTTTCCTGCACCTCTAGGTCCTATAAGGTAAATTGTACTTTCCATAAATGCACTCTCTCCGCTGTGTTAACCTGCTAAATGGGTGTAATCTAAAATTTACAATGTGTAAAGTATTAAGTATCATACCTCACAATACAAAAAAATAAAGCCACACTTTATGAAAGTATGGCTTAGCTATTTAAGGGATTATTAGCGACGTAATGTATTGTCGCCGTAACCAATCCATTTATAGGTGGTTAGAGCATCTAATCCCATAGGGCCTCGTGCATGTAGCTTTTGTGTACTCACCGCTACTTCAGCACCTAAGCCAAACTGTCCACCATCTGTAAAACGTGTGCTAGCATTCACATATACCGCAGCAGAATCAACTTGGCGTACAAAGCGATCAGCATGACTGATAGATTGCGTTAAAATAGCATCTGAGTGCGCGGTACCATATTGGCGAATATGAGCAATTGCCGCCGTTAAATCATTAACGACTTCAACATTCAGATCCAGTGATAACCATTCATCACAATAATCTGCTTCTGTCACATCGACGACCGTCGCACGTCCCTTTTTCAATGCAGTTATAGCGCGTTGACTGGCATGCAAAGTAACCTTTTGTGCTGCCATCGCATCACTTAATTGAGGCAAGAAACTCTCCGCAATAGCTTCATGTACCAATAGCGTTTCTAACGAATTACATGCGCTTGGACGCTGAACTTTAGCATTAATAATAACATTTAATGCTTGGTCTAAATCAGCACTTTCGTCAACAAAGGTGTGACAAACACCAATCCCCCCCGTGATCACAGGAATAGTGGATTGTTCACGACATAACTTATGTAATCCTGCACCACCTCGAGGAATAAGCATATCAATATACTCATCCATTTTTAGCATTTTTGCGACTAATTCACGATCTGGCTTATCGATAGCTTGAATAGCAGCCGCAGGAATAGCGCATGTTTCTAGTGCTTGCTGGATCACCGCGACAACGGCTTGGTTAGTATGGTGAGTCTCTTTTCCGCCACGGAGAATAGCCGCATTCCCTGTTTTTAAGCATAAAGATGCTACATCTATAGTCACATTTGGACGAGCTTCGTAAATAACGCCAACAACCCCTAAAGGGACTCGGCGGCGTTCTAAACGTAAGCCACTGTCTAATAAACGACCATCTATCACTTGACCTACAGGATCTTCTAGATGGCAAACTTGGCGAACATCATCAGCGATCGCTTTTAAACGTTCTGATGTGAGTAATAAACGATCAAGCATTGCAGCATTAATATTAGACTCTCGTGCCGCCACCATATCTTTTTCATTAGCAGCAAGAATAATGGCTTCTTGCTGTTCTAATAAATCAGCGATGACTAACAGTGCCTGATTTTTTTGTTCGGTTGATAGCTGAGCTAAGTGCCAAGAAGCTTCTCGCGCCGCTTTTCCCATTTGTTCTAACATATTTATACTCCCTAGCTCACAATCATATCATCACGGTGAACCGCAACACTGCCATACTCATAGCCTAAAATTTGACTAATCTCTTGCGAATGGTGCCCCGCAATTAAGCGTAGCGCATCACTATTATAATGCGCGACACCATGAGCAAGATCTTTTCCTTGCAAACTTTGAATGCGAATAACACACCCTCGAGAAAAGTCACCTTTAATTTCTTTAATACCTTTAGGTAAAAGAGAACTACCTTGCTCTTTAATCGCTTTTTCAGCCCCATTATCAACAATGATAACCCCTGCGACTGGAGCACCAAAAATCCATCGTTTACGCGTTTCAAGGGGGCTTTTTAAACCATGAAAGAGTGTTCCGACAGGTTCATTATCAATAACTTTACTGATAACATCAGGCTTAACACCGGCGGCAATAACAACGTCAATACCAGCACGCCCTGCAACAGTGGCCGCTTGTAACTTAGTTGCCATACCTCCAGTACCTAAACCAGAGACACTATCACCGGCCATTTGACGTAATTCATCGTTGATATCAAAAACTTCAGGAATAAGCTTCGCATCCGGATTGCTACGAGGATCGGCCGTATATAGACCTTCGATATCAGTAAGTAACAGGAGTTTATCAGCGCCACCTAAAATGGCAGCTAATGCCGAAAGATTGTCGTTATCCCCTACTTTTATTTCTGCAGTAGCAACGGCATCGTTTTCATTGATAACAGGAATAATCTTGTTATCTAATAATGCATGCAGTGTATCACGCGCATTCAAAAAACGTTCTCTATCTTCTATATCCGCGCGAGTTAATAACATTTGCCCAATATGAATACCATAAATAGCAAATAGCTGTTTCCATACCTGAATTAAAGCACTTTGCCCCACAGCGGCTAACAGTTGTTTAGATGCTATTGTTGCGGGCAAATCGGGGTAGTTTAAATATTCACGCCCTGCCGCTATTGCTCCCGACGTGACAATAATTATCCGGTGCCCTTTTTCGTGTTGTTTTGCACATTGGCGAACCAGCTCTACAATATGAGACTGATCCAGACGTCGTGAACCACCAGTCAGTACACTTGTCCCTAATTTAACAACCAGCGTTTGGCTGCTACTCATAACATTTACCATTTTTTGTTGATTTAAAAGATCATACACTGTTTTATCAGGAGAGAAGCGTTATGCCAACTGACATAACGCAAAATCTATGAAAAGTTGCCCTAACACAAAATTAGGGCTTAAGGGGAAGAGGAAAATTGCTCATTTTTTCATCTGGAACTAGCGTCATCTCTAATTCACTTACCGCCACTTGTAGAAAATCATGAAAACGAATAAGTGTTTCATGTATTGATTCAATCACATCTTTTTTACTTATTACTTGATTAACCCAATCGCCATTTTTATCGAATAGGCCAACTTGGTAATAATAAATTAACTGTTCACCATTACGTTCAAGTTCCATCCACCAGCCCCAAAACTCTCGTTTTTCTGGTGTGACTTTCTTATTTACACAAACAGCTAAACAATCAAAAAAAAACTGGCTTTCTTGGCATTGTTGCTCACGGATATAAGGTCCTATTTGAGCAAAACGCTTTAATAACTTACCTCGGGTAGGGTGCAAAGATGAAGTCATAAATTCAGTCTCCTTATCACCTCTACTGTTATATAATCTATTATAATTAGCAAGTTATTGTTTGAAATTATTTATATTAATTTAGCATAGATCCAATCTGCGCTTTTAGTTAATGCCTGTTCAAGCCCTTTATAAAGTGGTTTTTCTTTTATTTCTACTATATCGCCATCCATAGAAGAGCGAGCAATGAGCTGCGAATCCTCTTTAGGACTAATTTCATCCCCTTTCCAATAAACACTCATCATCGGCACTGGCATACGACGACCAATCAACCCTTGGTTTTTCAGTGAATAACTACTTAACGATAGTCTGAGATTGTTTTCATCTATATTTAATAATCCTAAGCGGCTCGCCAGTACATCAAGATACATAATGGGGATTTTCTTCTGTAATTCCGCTTGAGTAAAAAAGGCATGAATTAATGGCCCTAATGCCACAACACCTTTAATCAATTTTGGATAAAGATAGGCTAAACGCACCGCAATATTGGCACCAAACCGAAATCCCATTACGCCCACCCGAGTGTGATCAATCCATGGAATATCTCCCAACTGCTGTAAAATATCGCCATGCAATTGACAGGTATTTTCGCTGAGTTTCTGCTTAACAGAATAACCGATAGATGGCATATCTACGGTTAACATCGCGATACCTTTTGGTGATAAGTAGCGCCTAAAAAAGTTAACATAATCACTTTGTAAACTATCTAATCCACCACAAAAAATGACTGTTGGATAAGGTCCTTTACACCCTTTAGGTAGATGTAAAAATCCACTAGTAGTTCCTTTACCTGTTAATTTAAACGTCAGTTTTTTTACTTCAAATGAAGAGAATTTCATGGCATTTTCAAAAGCTTTCATCGCCAATACTACCGCTTGATCAGCAAGAAAATCGCCATTAATAAATGGATAAGCAGCAATGCTATAAAGGTTTGCCGCTCGTAACCAACAATCAGCGGCTGCTTCCTCTGAGGTCTCTCGTAACGCTTTTTGTTGCCAAATCATTGCTTGATGAGACCATTCAAATGACCAGTTGCCACGTCGATAACCAACGACTGTATCAATAAATTTATCATCACTGCGTGGCGCATCAAAAATAGCAATGCGACTTAATACTTCTTCGATCTCTATGGGGGAAATACCTCGCCAGATCCACTGTAGACGTTGAATTGTGCGATACCAATTTTGCTGGCTCATCCCATTAAGTACAGAGTACGAATCAATATTAGATTTAGGGTGTGTGTACTGTATTAACGTTGAGGTTTCCGCATGTTTAGCACGAGGTTTAAATAACGTTTCAGAAAGATTTGTATTATTTGCCATATCACTCTTCAAATCAGTGTGTATCGTATAATGAGGCTCAAAATTCTGCTCATATCATAACATGGATTTCACTTCTACAGTGGAATAGCAGATCAACATCAGCACGAAGAGATAGGAAAAGCGTAAGATCATCAAAAATAAAGCCGATATAAAAAATCCTCGCATAGGAACTGGGGTCAGTTCAATAAACGAGGATTTTATCAATATATTTGGATTAACTGATTAAGATAAATTATTTTTTATCACAAACAGGGGGAACAAACATAACGCCCATATCCCAAGGTTGTTCAATCCAGGTGTTTTGTGGAATATCAACCACAAAATCATCAACTAACGGACGCCCTTCTGGCTTAGCAAAGATAGTGACAAAATGTGCTTTCGGATACATTTCACGGATAACTTTTGCGGTGCCACCTGTATCAACTAAATCGTCAACAACGATAAAACCTTCACCATCACCTTCTGCTTTTTTTAAGATTTTGAGGTCACGTTGATGGTCATGATCATAGCTAGAAATACAGACAGTATCCACATGGCGGATACCCAATTCACGAGCAAGTAATGCGGCAGGAACTAATCCACCACGACTGACGGCAATAATGCCTGTCCATTGTTCGACTGGTAACAAACGTTGTGCCAATTGACGGGCATGTATTTGCAACATATCCCACGTTACAACATATTTTTCGCTCATAATATTGTGATCCTAGCTACTTGAAATTCGAGAGAAGCTTTTTTGCGGAAAAAAAGGTTGCGCGAGATTATAGTGATTTGAGCGTTCAAAAACCAGAGAAAACATAAAAATGGTCGAGATAATCCTCATTTTTCCTGATATGTATTTTTTTTGTCTAAAAAAATACGCAATAAAAAAGCGAACACCAACACAGAAATCCAAATTATTAGATAGATACGTAAGAGAATGACGCATTCATCAAAAGAAAGTGATATTCTCAATTATATTTGGCGAATAACGCTCAGAATAATAAAGCTAACCCTTAAGAAAGCGGTAGGCTATTCATAACACAGATGCTGTTAGAGGAGATCCATCGTGTCTGAACTATCTACTCTATCCCCACAACCATTATGGGATATTTTTGCAAAAATTTGTTCAATTCCACACCCTTCATACCATGAAGAAGCCTTAGCGTCCCACATTATGGCTTGGGCGACAGAAAAAGGTTTATCTGTTGAGCGCGATGCGGTAGGAAATATTTTAATCCGTAAACCTGCCACCAAAGGTATGGAAGATCGTAAAACAGTCGTTTTACAAGCGCACTTAGATATGGTGCCACAAAAAAATAACGATACCGAACACGACTTTACCAAAGATCCTATCCAACCTTATATTGATGGTGAATGGGTAAAAGCGAAAGGCACCACATTAGGTGCAGATAATGGTGTTGGTATGGCTTCTGCACTTGCTGTATTAGCTGACGATACTGTTAAACATGGCCCCTTAGAAGTATTGTTAACCATGACAGAAGAAACTGGAATGGATGGTGCTTTTGGACTACAGCCTGGTTGGTTACAAGCAGATATTCTGATTAATACAGACTCAGAAGAAGAAGGCGAAATCTATATGGGTTGTGCCGGTGGTATTGATGTTAAAACCACGGTAGACCTCACTTATGAAACTATTCCTGCAAACCATATCGTCAAAAAACTGGTACTAAAAGGCCTAAATGGCGGCCACTCAGGTGGTGATATTCATTTAGGTTTAGGTAATGCAAACAAATTATTAGCGCGTTTCCTTGCTGAACATGCGGATGAATTAGCACTAAAATTAATTGATTTCCATGGTGGTACACTGCGTAATGCTATCCCTCGTGAAGCGCATATTATTTTTGCTATTCCTGCGGATAAAGCGACTCAATTAAATAGCATTACCACAGAATTTGAAGCGCTATTAAAAAGTGAATTAGCCATTGCTGAAAAAAATCTAGCTATCGAATTAACAGATACTAGCACCGAAAAACCAGTATTTACTGCTGATTGTCAATCTCGCACTATCAATTTACTTAATGCCATGCCAAATGGTGTTATTCGCATGAGTGATGATGTAGAAGGTGTGGTTGAAACCTCATTAAACGTCGGTGTAGTGAGTATTGTTGACGATAAAGTAGAAATCCTATGTTTAATTCGCTCTCTGATTGATAGCGGTAAAACTTATGTTGTTAGCATGCTGACAGCATTAGCCAAACTTGCTCAAGCAGATATCGAAACCAAAGGTGGTTATCCTGGCTGGAAACCTGATGCGGATTCACCGGTTATGCACTTAGTACGCGACACTTATCAACAACTATTTGATAAAGTGCCAAATATTATGGTGATCCATGCAGGTCTTGAGTGCGGTCTATTCAAAAAACCTTATCCAGATATGGATATGGTTTCTATTGGGCCAACCATTCGCGGTGCACATTCACCGGACGAGCGAGTACACATTAAGAGTGTCGGCCAATACTGGCAGTTACTGACTGCCATTTTAAAAGCGATCCCGGCTAAATAATTCTACTTAAAAACAGTTATCAAACCCGCTTAATAGGCGGGTTTTTTGTTATTTTATCTCCCTATAACTTATTCCCAACCCACCTTATAAAAGCCAATTCTTATACTATTTTGTGATAAAAAATTAATACTAATAAAAATAATTTATAGAATAATAATAATTATCATTAGTATTAATATTTACATAATGGTATTTTCACCATTACCGCATTTTAGGTAAAGAAAAATTAAAAATTTAAAGGGATCAACAGTGTCTAAAAAAATTATTGCTACCAACCTATTACTTGCTCTCCCCTTCAGTCTGTTATCGTTACAAATTCATGCCGCAATGACACAAAATTCACCTGATAAAATCATTGTTACCGCATCCCCCTCACAAGATCCGCAAGGACCAATTTCAGGTTTAGTGGCAACAAAAACACTATCAACAAATAAAATACTTAGTGATATAGATAAGACACCACAATCAATCAGTGTCATTACACGTGACCAGATGGATGCGCAAGATGTCAGTTCTGTCTCTCAAGCATTGCGGTATACACCTGGCGTTTTCACTGAATATCGCGGCAGTTCAAACCGAAATGATGAAATCTTTATTCGTGGATATAGCTATGCCCCCCGTTTTCTTGATGGACTTAGTTATGGTATGGGAGCCTCATCTTCTACAGGAGCCATTGACCCTTGGCTATTAGAGAGAGTTGAGCTGATCCGTGGCCCGTCTTCTGTTCTATATGGCCAATTAAATCCAGGTGGTCTTGTGGCAATGACCAGCAAAAGACCCACTTCAACAACCATTAATCATATTCAAGCACGTGTAGGAAATGATAAATTAGCAGAGACAGCTTTTGATTTTGCAGGCTCATTAAGTGATGATAATCGTATTCTCTATCGCCTTAATGGATTAGCAAAAACACAACATACTCAAATTAAAGACTATAAAGAAGAACGATTTGCCCTTGCCCCTGCCATCACTTTTTTGCCAAATGAGCAGACACGTTTAACGTTATTAAGTTTTATTCAACAAGAGCCCGAAGCGGGATACCGTAATTTTTTGCCAGCTTATGGTACGGTCAAAAAAACACCCGAAGGCACCATTCCATTTGATTTCAATGTAAATAATGCTGATTATCACCAATCATGGCGCCAACAATATGGCGTTGGTTATGAATTTGAACATGAATTTAATGATAGATTAAAATTGATCCAAAATGCCCGTTATAGCCATATCAAACAAAAATATAAATATCTTGTTTTTGGTTCATTAAGAAAAGATAACCCTTATATTCTTGAACGCCGAGCTCAACAAGAAAAACGAGAAACAGATACATTTGGTATTGATACTCGACTACAAGCTGATTTTGATACTGAAAAATTAGCGCATACAGTAATTATAGGTATTGATTATCAATGGAGTAAAAATAAAGACAATTTATTGCAAGCGATGGGCCCAGAATATGATTTGGATTGGCGAAATCCTAATTATCATTATCCTATTGATATCAGTTTACAAAAACCGGTGACAAATCAATTAAAAAAACACGACCAGTTAGGGATCTATTTGCAAGATCAGATCCAATGGAAAAACTGGATCTTATTAGGGGGATTACGCCAAGATTGGGCGCAAGTTCGTACCTATGATCACATCAAAAGCAGCAAAGACCAACAAGACGACCAGAAGCTAACCGGTCGAGTGGGTCTACTCTATGCCTTTGATAATGGTATTTCACCTTATATTAGTTATAGCACCTCTTTTGAACCTAATTTACAGACACGAAGAGCTCCGGGTAGTGCACCATTTGAGCCAAGTGAAGGACGTCAATTAGAAGCAGGAATAAAATACCTCACCCCAAATGAACAGACATTAGCAACACTCTCTATTTACCAATTACAACAACGTAATGTGACTAACTATAACGCTGAAAAAGCCTATTTTGAGCCAGTAGGTGAAATTAGAAGCCGTGGTATTGAAGCGCAAATTAATAGCCAATTAACTGAAAATATATCATTTATTAGTAGCTATGCTTATACCGATACTGAAGTGAGAAAAACCATCACCGCAGGTACACAAGGAAAAGAATTACCACGGGTTCCTAAACATATGGCATCATTTTGGGGACAGTATGATGAAACATCAGGGCTATTTAATGGTGCTAAAGCGGGCTTTGGTGTGAGATATATCGGTGTATCTCAAGGTGACACTAAAAATACGATTAGTGTACCTGCAGTCACTTTGTATGATGCCATGGTAGGTTATTCTTTAGGCGAGTTATCCTCCTCTTTAAAAGGGGCTGAAGTTCAACTAAATATGAATAATATTGCCAACAAACACTATGTTGCCTCTTGTGCGGGTGAAACTGCCTGTTTTTATGGCATTGGCAGAACCATGACAGCAACAATAAATTACCGCTGGTGATCATCTATTAATTAAAAAGTATATTTAAATACATTAACCATAGTGCGCCTTGATGCTCGCTATGGTTTTTAATACTTATAATGCTAAAAGAAGTTGTCGTTCCATTTGTGGATCTTGCAACGTGACATGAAAACCGACTAATCTTACTCCCCTGCCATTTCGACGTTCATGCCATGCCTGATAAGCAATATCAATTAAATCCGTTTTTTCTAAAATAGGATGAGAATGCTCTTGGGTGGTTAACTGAAAATCATCAAATTTTAATTTAACCCCTTGTCTCGCAATTCTAAGATCAGGTTTCACTCGGCTTAATCGTTTTTCTAATTCATCATATAATCCATCAAGCAATGCTAAACACTCATCCCATGAATCAATATCTTCAGCCAGTGTGCGCTCAACACCAACAGATTTTCTTAAACGTTCAGGATTGATTAATCGCTCATCAATACCATGGCTACGCTCCCATAAGCTTTGCCCAAATTTACCTAGATTTCTCACTAAGGAAATAACATCAGCACGACGAACATCAGCACAGGTTTCTAATCCCATCTCTTGTAATCGAGCAAAGGTGACTTTTCCTACTCCTGGAATTTTATTTAATGGTAATTTTAAAATAAAGTCATCCATCTGCTCAGGGGTGATCACATATTGTCCATTTGGTTTATTTAAATCAGATGCTATTTTGGCGAGAAACTTAATCGGTGCAATACCGGCGGAAGCCGTGAGGTTAAGTTCAGCAAAAATTTGCTGGCGGATCTGTTGCGCTATCAATGTGGCAGAGCCGTGACAGTGTTTGCTATCAGACACATCAAGATAAGCTTCATCTAATGAAAGCGGCTCTATTAAATCTGTATAACGGGCAAATATTTGACGAATTTTAGCTGAAGTCTCTTTATATAATGCCATGCGACCGGGCAATACTTTTAAATGAGGGCATAATTTTAATGCCGTAGCCGTTGACATGGCACTACGGACACCAAAACGGCGAGCAGGATAATTAGCAGTACAGATAACACCTCGACGAGAAGCATTACCACCGACTGCAATAGGGATCTCTTTTAATGTAGGGTTATCTCTCATTTCAATCGCAGCATAGAAACAATCCATATCGACATGAATAATTTTCCGCATACAATCACCTCACGCTATTTACTGTTTAAATATACAGTAAATAACCATTAACTACAATTTTTATTCCCTGATCTATACCTATTTTAAGTGATATTAGTGATTATTATTTTAATTAAGTACGTTTGTTTATAGAAATGTCACACAGTAATGATAGATTACTTTTAACTTATTCTGCTCTTTTTATTTTTATCGTAATTATTTGAAAATCAAATATAAAACAAGGAAATAGAGTTATATGATCAAAATATTTATTGCAATTTCATTCCTCTTTTACTCAGTATTTGTTATGGCTTCTCCTAAAATTATTGCACACAGAGGTGGCACAGCGGATGCACCTGAAAATACCGAAATTGCTATCAAAACAGCACTAAGCAATCAAGCTGATGCAATTTGGATAACCGTTCAACTGTCTAAAGATAATGTCCCTGTTCTTTATCGTCCAAGTGATCTAAAAAGCCTCACTAATGGTCAAGGGGCAATTTCAACCTTTACTGCCAAAGAATTGGCGCAATGGGATGCAGGATATAAATATGGGGAAGCACAACAATTTCCATATCGCAATAAAGGGGTTACTATCCCGACATTGGAGTATATTCTGACTCAATTTCCTAAAACACAATTCTATATTGACTTAAAATCACCTGATGCCGATCCCGTTATACAAGGCAAAGCATTAGCTTCGGTATTAAGCAAACATAATGCGTTAGAGAGAACGCGTGTTTATTCTACCAATAGTGCTTTTTTAGATGCGTTACCTGATAACGTACAACGCTTTGAAAGTCGTGATGTTACCCGCGATATCTTAGCCAATATTACTATGGGGCATATCTGTTTACTGCCAGAAAATCTTGATATCACACGTTGGTATGGCCTTGAACTGCACAGAAAAGTTGAGGTGGTTGAAAAATATACCTTAGGTGAAGCTCGTTCAGCGGCTGTATTAAGTTGGGACAAAGATGCGATGTCTTGTTTTCGTGCGGGGGGTAATGCGCATATCGTTTTATTCGGTATCAATACTGAGAAAGATTATTTGCAAGCAGTAGAATTAGGTGCTGATGCAGTTATGGTTGATTCTCCAGCTAAAATAAAAGCATTCAGAAAAGAGTAAACATCGTTGCGACATTGGCGCTTTTTTACCTTAATACATTTCTCTTCTACACTTAATAGTGTCAATAAACAGAAATAAGTTAGGTGGAATAAGATGTTAAATAATAAAGCTTCTGGTGACTGGAATTTATTTAAAGGAAAAGTGAAAGAAAAATGGGGAAAACTCACCCATGATGAACTGGATATTATTGAAGGAACCAGAGAGCAACTGATAGGGAAACTCCAAGAGCATTATGGTTATTCTTATGATGAGGCAAAAAAAGAAGTATTAGAGTGGGAAGGCAGTAACCCTTATCCTTGGAAGTAGCAGCGACTTAATCACGCTATTAAAAAGCTTAATATCCTTATCTGAAAGCGATTTTTCTAAACAAAAAAGAGTGGCGTATAAAATATACGTCACTCTTTTATTTTAGCTATTACTTGATAAATCTATCGTTAGCAAAAAAATGCATCGATAACCAAACTATAAGATGCGGTTTTTTTGCAATAGCTCTTGGCGAGCAGCTTCTTTCGCCATTCTTTTTTTACGAGCATCACAAGGTTCAGGACAATCACACTCTTTCTCAATACCAATAGAGCCTAAACCACCACAACTGCCCTGAATACTTTTACGTTTAACAATATATCCTAAAGCCATTCCAAAGAATGCCAGTAAGAACAAGATGAAGGCAAAAAGAAATATTTTTAACATAACCTTCTCTCCTTAAATTCTACTTTTTCAAGAATGGGGCGAATGCCTTACTATAACGCTCTTCAAACCCATTTTCAGTTTTAACTATCATAAAAACAGGAATATTTAATTTATTTGCTACCTCTAAGCCCTTTTCAGGCCCCAGAACATTTAACCCTGTTGATAAACCATCAGCACTCATACAAGTAGGTACAATTACGGTAATAGAGGCAAGGTTATGTTTGATTGGACGACCTGTTGTAGGATCAATCGTATGAGAAAAACGAACGCCATCTTCTTCAAAATAGTTACGATAATCCCCCGATGTCGCAATCGAATTATCACCCGGTTCAATAATTAATTGTACGCTCTGTGTGGTGCCATCATTAGCAGGTTTTTCAATCGCAATGCGCCAAGGTTTATCATTACCATTAACACCTTGTGTTCTCACCTCACCACCAATATCAACCATATAATTGGTAATATTTTGAGAAATCAAATATTCGGCAACAGCATCAACACCGTAACCTTTAGCAATAGAAGAGAGATCAACATAAAGCTCAGGTATTTTTTTAATTAATGTATTACCTTCCACTGCAAGGTAATCAATTCCCGTCCATTTTTTACGTTTAGCTAGTTCATCGGCTGAAGGTTGATGAGTAAAACGTCCTTCAGGGCCAAATCCCCATAAATTGACTAAAGGCCCAACAGTAACATCTAGAGCCCCATCCGTAATTTTATTAATACGTATCGCTTCACTAACGACTTTAGCAGTAGCGGGTGAAACTGGGAATGGCGTATTAATTTCACGACTTTGATTGAAACGACTTAATTCAGATTGAGGACGATACGTTGACATTTGATCGTTCACTTCTTCAAGAATACGATCGATTTCTGTTTGTAAGACGCTTTGTGAAGGTGAATCACTACTAGGAACATATTTAATTGAATAGTAAGTTCCCATCGTTTCGCCTTCTAACACCTGCTGTTTTTCACCACAGGCTGATAAGAAAACCAGTGCACATAGCATCAAGATCCCATGCATCATCTTTCTTTTTAACATATATCTCTCTTCTGATCATGAGCGCCCACATTAGTGGGCGCTTGTCATTTCATACTGTTATGCTTTATCTACTTTATGAGAAAAATCAACCACCAAAGTCATCCAGCATAATATTTTCATCTTCTACGCCTAAATCTTTAAGCATTTTGATCACCGCAGCATTCATCACTGGTGGTCCACACATATAGAATTCACAATCTTCTGGTGCTGGATGATCTTTAAGGTAGTTTTCATAGAGCACATTGTGAATAAAGCCGGTGTAACCCGTCCAATTATCTTCCGGTAATGCATCTGACAGCGCAACATGCCAAGTAAAGTTTTCATTCTCTTTAGCCAGCATATCAAAATCTTCTGTATAGAACATTTCACGCACAGAACGAGCACCATACCAGAAGCTAATTTTACGTTTAGAATGTAAGCGTTTTAGCTGATCAAAAATATGTGAACGCATTGGTGCCATACCAGCACCACCACCAATGAAGATCATTTCCGCATCAGTTTCTTTCGCGAAGAATTCACCAAATGGTCCTGAAATTGTCACTTTATCACCCGGTTTTAATGACCAGATATAAGATGACATAATTCCCGGTGGCACATCAGGATTACGTGGTGGCGGTGTCGCAATACGCACGTTTAACATGATAATGCCATGCTCTTCAGGGTAGTTCGCCATGGAGTATGCACGCACTGTGGTCTCTTTAACTTCAGAAACATAGCGGAATAAATTAAATTTATCCCAATCTTCACGATACTCTTCAGGAACATCAAAATCTTCATAGCGCACTGTGTGAGGAGGACATTCAATCTGAATAAAGCCCCCAGCACGGAAAGGTACCACTTCACCTTCAGGAATTTTTAATACCAACTCTTTAATAAACGTGGCTTTGTTATCATTTGAGATAACTTCACATTCCCATTTTTTAATCCCGAAGATCTCTTCGGGTAGCTCTAATTTCAGATTATTTTTAACGTTAACCTGACAAGCTAAACGGCAACCTTCTTTAGCTTCGCGCTTATTAATATGAGAAAGCTCAGTAGGAAGAATATCTCCACCACCTTCAAGTACTTTTACGCGGCATTGACCACAAGAGCCACCACCACCACATGCAGATGAGATAAAAATACCTTCGTTTGATAATACGTTGAGTAATTTATCACCGGCTGGCGCATGGAAACTTTTTTCAGGATCTCCATTCACCTCAACTTCAATATCCCCTGTATTGACTAACTTTGATTTTGCAAACAAAATCAATGCAGTTAGCACCAATACAATCAGGGTAAACATCGCAACACCTAGAATAATTATATCCATGAGTTCTTCTCACCCTTTATAGCTGAACACCAGAGAAGGACATGAAACCTAATGCCATCAACCCTGTGGTGACAAAAGTAACTCCTAATCCCTTCATACCTGACGGTACATCCGCGTATTTCATTTTTTCGCGAATAGAAGCCAGTAATACGATAGCTAACATCCAGCCAATTCCAGAGCCGAAACCATATACAATAGATTCACTAAAGTTATAGTCACGTTGTGCCATAAAGGACACACCACCAAAAATAGCGCAGTTAACAGTGATCAGTGGCAAGAAGATCCCCAATGCGTTATATAGCGAAGGGAAGTAGCGATCTAAAATCATCTCGAGGATCTGTACCAGTGCCGCAATCACACCAATGAAAGTGATAAAGTTTAAGAAACTTAAATCAACACCTTCCATTAATGCATTCGCGCGTAGTACATAGTTGTAAACCAAGTTATTCAAAGGTACAGAAAGACCCAGAACAACGGTTACCGCAATACCTAATCCAAATGCTGTTTTTACATTTTTAGATACCGCAAGGAAAGTACACATCCCTAAGAAGAACGCCAGTGCCATATTTTCAATAAAAACAGCACGAACAAATAAGCTTATATAATGTTCCATGGCAATTAGTCCTCTTCAACCTGTGCAGGTTTTAATGTACGTAATCCCCAAATTAGCAAGCCAATAATAAAGAAAGCACTTGGCGCTAATAGGAATAAGCCATTAGGTTGATACCAACCGCCGTTTTGGATAGATTCCATCACCGTAATGCCAAATAATTTACCTGAACCAAATAGCTCACGTAAAAATCCAACAAGGATCAAGATAACCCCATATCCTAGGCCATTACCGATACCATCCATAAAGCTTTCGATAGGTGGTGACTTCATCGCATAGGCTTCAGCGCGTCCCATCACGATACAGTTAGTAATGATAAGACCAACGAAAACAGAAAGCTGTTTAGATATTTCATAAGCGTACGCTTGTAAAACTTGGTCTACCACAATTACTAATGAAGCAATGATCGCCATTTGCACAATAATACGTACACTGCTGGGGATATAGTTGCGGATCAGTGAAATAAAGAAGTTTGAGAATGCCGTCACTAATGTTACCGCAATGGTCATTACTAATGCCGTCTCAAGCTTGGTTGTTACTGCTAATGCAGAACAGACCCCTAATACCTGTAAGGCAATCGGGTTATTATCTAACAACGGCCCGAGTAAAACGCGTTTGATCTCTTTTGTATCAGCCATTGATCTCTCCTTCACGAACTTTTTTCAGGAATGGGCCGAAACCTTTATCACCTAACCAAAAATCGAACATATGTTGAACGCCGTTAGAGGTTAAGGTTGCACCTGAAAGGCCATCAATACCATAAGGACTATCTGATGCCCCGCCACGTACGATTTTAATAGCAGGCACACCTTCTTCATTCAGTAAGCGTTTACCTTTCCACTGTGCCTTCCATTGCGGATTATCAACTTCTCCACCTAGCCCCGGCGTTTCACCATGAGAATAATAGGTAATCCCCTTCGCTGTTACACCATCAATATCTACCGCAACAAAGGCATACATGACCGACCATAGGCCTGAACCATAGACGGGCAGTACCACTTCTTGGGTTTTACCTTGATCATCAAGAACAAAGTAAACTTCTGCGGTATTGGCACGACGACGAATTTTTGCAATATCTTCTTCAGGTGATAGTGCGATAGAAGTTTCATCGCTACGTAGTTCGCTATTTAAATCAAAGTCGCCTTTACTGTCTGTCAATTCGCCAGTTTTGAAGTTTACAATCTTAGCTTTAATGCGTGTATCGTAAACTTTGAGTACTTCACTGGCGCTCATCTTAGGCACCAATAAACCAGCAACATCTAGAATATTACGTTGTTTATCCAGTAGCTTTTGCTCTTCTTGCTTAGATTTAAGTCCAACAGCAGAGCCAGCCACTACCACGGAACAAACAAGACATAGAATAAATACAACGAGGAACGTTCTTCCGACGCTATCTTTGTTTTTTTCTTTAGCCACGAGCTTTTCTCCGCTTAATATTCGCCTGAACAACCACATAGTCAAACAGCGGTGCAAATAAGTTGGCGAATAAGATTGCTAGCATCATTCCTTCTGGGTAAGCCGGATTGACGACACGGATTAGCACAGCCATTACGCCAATTAAAATACCGTAAGCCCATTTGCCTTTATCAGTGAATGAAGCTGATACCGGATCGGTTGCCATAAACATCATACCAAATGCAAAGCCACCTAATACGAGGTGCCAGTGCCAAGGCATTGAGAATAATGGGTTAGAGTCAGAACCAATCAAGTTAAACAGATATGACATTGCAATCATACCCACCATCACACCGGCAACAATGCGCCATGATGCGATACGAGCAAATAAAATGATTGCGCCGCCAATTAGGATCATCAGTGTTGAGACTTCACCAATAGAACCAGGGATATTTCCAAGGAATGCATCCATCCAAGAAATAGGCTGCTGAGTGACATTATTTAACAATGCACTTTGACCAGAAACAGACCATTGAGAGAGAGGGGTTGCACCAGAGAAACCATCAGCGGCAGTCCAAACAAGATCACCTGAAATTTGTGCCGGATAAGCAAAAAAGAGGAAAGCACGCCCTGCTAATGCGGGGTTTAAGAAGTTACGTCCTGTTCCACCAAAAATCTCTTTTGCAATTACGACACCAAAGGTGATACCTAAAGCAGCCTGCCATAATGGTAATGTGGGTGGCACAATTAACGCAAACAGAATAGAAGTAACAAAGAAACCTTCGTTAATTTCATGTCCGCGAATAAGGGAAAATAACACTTCCCAGAAACCACCTACCGCAAATACAACAAGATAGATAGGTAAAAAGTAAGTTGCTCCAAGGAGCATTTTACTTCCCCACCCAGCATCTGGTGTCAATGATGCACCTAAATACTGTGCAAGTGCATAGTGCCAATCAGAAGCAATCACTTGCTGTAACTCAGCACCACTATACAACTGATTAAGAGCAGGGATCGCTTGTTGGCCAACGTTATACATTCCCCAGAACATCGCTGGGAAAACAGATAACCAAACAAGGATCATCATACGTTTTAGATCGATGGTATCGCGTACATGCGAACCATTACGTGTCACCGTACCCGGCGTATAAAAAACCGTTGTGACCGCTTCATAGAGTACATACCACTTGGCGTATTTACCACCGGGCTCAAAATGGTGCTCTACTTTTTCAAATAAATTTTTCAACCCCATGAGTTACCCTTCCTGCTCAATTTTGGTCAATACTTGGCGCAGTGCTGGGCCATACTCATATTTGCTTGGACAAACATAAGTACATAATCCCAAATCTTCTTCGTCCAATTCCAAACAACCTAATGCTTGAGCACTGTCAGTATCACCGACAATCAAATCACGTAACAAATGTGTTGCCATAATGTCTAATGGCATAACACGCTCATAGTTACCAATTGGCACCATTGAACGTTCACCACCATTCATTGTGGTTGTAAATGCAAAACGTTTGTTCTTTAAGAAGTGACCAATTGTGGTACGTGTAATGGAGAATTTATTAGTACCTGGATAACCCCAACCAAATAACTCTTTTTCACGACCTTCGCGTAATACAGAGACTTGGTTATGAAAACGGCCTAAATAGTGATGCGCTTCGTCCGATTTCCAACCCCATAAAATAGAGCCAGAAATAATACGATTATCACCATCGACTAATTGATCTTTCGTTAATTCATAAAGATCAGCACCTAAACAGGTACGTAATAATCGAGGGGCTTTAACTTGAGGTCCCGCTAATGCAACAACACGCTCGGTATATAAAGAGCCTGTAGTAAAGAGATACCCTATCGCAATAACATCTTGGTAGTTAAGATGCCATACCATTTTTTTCGCGCTGACTGGCTCTAAAAAATGGATATGAGTACCCACTAATCCCGCAGGATGAGGGCCAACAAATTGGTTATAGCTAATTTGTCCATCATTGAGTTTAGCCGGTGCTTTTTCACCATGACAAACATGCACCTTACCCTCTGTTAATTTACTTAAAACAATCAGACCATCGTTAAAAGCCTGCTCGTTTTGTTCAATGATCACAGTAGGATCTGCCGCTAATGGATTAGTATCCATCGCAGTGACAAAAATTGCCACCGGCGTGGTTCCTAATTTAGGGGAACGACTGTATGGACGTGTTCTTAACGCTGTCCATAAACCTGAATTTACTAGGTTTGTTTCTACCTGTTCACGGGTCAATTCTGAAAGTGATGAGCTATCATAACTGTCGAAAGTGACTTCTTCATCGCCGTCAACTTCAATAACAACGGATTGAAGTACACGGCGCTCACCGCGGTTAATGGCAACAACTTTACCACACGCAGGGCTTGTGAATATTACACCGGGGTTCTTTTTATCTTCAAAAAGAACCTGCCCTTTTTTAACATGCTCACCTTCCGAAACCATCATAGAAGGACGCATTCCGACATATTCTTCACCTAGCAAAGCTACGTGTCGAATCGCGGGTCCGTCTTCTATCACTTGGGCAGGCGCTCCTGCAATTGGGAGGTCGAGTCCTTTTTTAATTTTAATCATAAGATTTGCACAAGTTTATCAGTTAAACCCTAAGCTACAAATTCACCCCGAAAATGTAGCGACTCTGTAATAAAAACACCTTAAGGTAGTTTGATACCCTAAGTTATTTATCTCCGATAATTGTTACTATTTTCTCTTATTCTGCCGATCTGAATTTTATCATCTCAGTTTCAGCCTGTCTGACTATTCGAGTGATTTAGCTCAAGCAAATGGGAATATTATTTTGACTGAAACGTTAACAATTCGCATAAACCGAATTAAAATATCACATTTCTCGACCAACGATTAAGTTTTATACAGAATATTTTGTAATAGAAAAGAAACCATAGTAGATTTAAATTTACAAATTGATTGCTTCATTGCAATCTACAATCTAGTTTATCAACAAATTTTAAGCCTTTTTTTTGATAAAACCATGACCAGTCACGCAAAACAATTAATCATATTTTTAACAATAATATTAACCTCATTATTTGTTAATGCCGAAAATAGTTCAAAATTTCTTATCAAACCTGTTAAAAAAAGTACAGGAGAGCCCATCTATATTCAAATATTTAAAGAAGAAAACTTACTAGAACTGTATATAGAAAAACAGGATGGACAATTAGAGAAAATACGTACTTATCCCATTTGTAGCTATTCGGGAGGATTAGGTCCGAAGAAATATCAAGGTGATTTAAAAAGTCCCGAAGGCTTTTATCAAGTTAATCAAACTCAGCTTAACCCAAATAGTCGGTTTTATCGAGCAATTAACCTAGGATTTCCTAATCAATACGATCAAGAGCAAGGTTATACCGGTGATTTCTTGATGATCCACGGTGCTTGTAAATCAGTGGGTTGCTACGCAATGACCGATACTGTGATGGATGAAATCTACCAATATGCCGAACTTGCGCTGAAAAATGGCCAACAGAGCATTAATATTCATATTTTCCCTTTTAAAATGACGGCCGAAAATATGAAAAAATTCCAATACTCTGCCAATATGGATTTTTGGCAACAGTTAGCACCTGCTTACCAATATGTGGAAGAATACAAAAAGATCCCAGCAATTAGTGTAAAAAACGGTCGCTATTTGGTGAATAATCGTGAGGCTATTTCCACATTAAATTTAGCTAAAAGTATCGATAGTAAATGGTTACAAAATTCGCAACCCACGATCAAATAAAACAAACTCACCAACAGGGATTTTTTGCCAAGATTCATTACCTGTTAAGGGTAATGTCGATATTACCGACACAATATCATCCGCTTTAGTGTGTTGCTGAAAATCAATTTCAATATCTTGATCCAGCAATTTGGCCTTACCAAAAGGAGCTTTACGGGTTATCCAGTGTAAATTAGTTGAACAATATGCCATAACAAACCGGCCATCGGATAACAACATATTAAACACACCTTTTTGCCGCAATTGATCAGCTAAAATAGCAATGAAACGAAAGACAGCCGGCCAATTAGATGGTGTTCTCTGGTAACGCTTTTCAAGCTGATTTAATATCCAGCAAAAGGCTTTTTCACTATCAGTCTGTCCTACCGCTCTAAAACGCCCTGTATCCAGTGATTGATAACCTTTAAGTTGTCCATTATGAGCATAAGTCCAATTTTTACCCCACAGTTCACGGGTAAAAGGATGCGTATTTTCTAAACTGACATTACCTCGATTAGCTTGGCGAATATGCGCAATGACAGCATGTGATTTAATGGGGTATTCTTGTACAAAACGAGCGACGGGTGAAACGGCACTAGCTTGTGGATCTTTAAATGTACGACATCCTAATCCTTCATAAAAGGTGATACCCCAGCCGTCTTTATGAGGGCCAGTTTTACCACCACGAGGAATGAGGCCACTTAAACTAAAATTGATATCAGTGGGTACATTTGCACTCATGCCCAACAATTCACACATCGCCCGCTCCTACTTACTCACGCTTTAATTATTCATATAAGGCAATATTACTATATCGTTATTTTTCCATTTCTTTTTCAATCAGCTGGATCAGAATATGAATAACTTTGATATGGATTTCTTGAATACGGTCGGCATAACCAAAATGAGGGACACGAATTTCAATATCTGCACTCCCTGCCATTTTTCCGCCATCTTTACCTGTTAGAGTAATAACTTTCATACCTTTTTCACGAGCGGCACTAATGGCTTTAATAATATTGCCTGAATTACCGGAAGTTGAGATCCCCAGTAATACGTCACCCTCTTTACCTACCGCTTCCACATAACGTGAAAAAACATATTCATAACCAAAGTCGTTACTCACACAAGAAATATGGCTCACATCAGAAATTGCGATAGCAGGATAACCGGGTCTATTTTCACGATAGCGCCCCGTTAATTCTTCTGCAAAATGCATGGCATCACAGTGTGATCCCCCATTACCACAGGATAAAACTTTGCCGCCTGCTTTAAATGAGTCTGCTAATAATACAGCTGCTTTTTGAATGGCTTCAATATTCGCATCATCTTGTAAAAAACGAGAGAGTGTATCTGCCGCTTCAGTTAATTCGCCACGAATAAGATCTTGGTACATAGGATTTTTACTCCAGAAAAGGGATCAAAAAATATCTATTTCTCAGTGTAACGGATCCAATGATACGAAAGAAGCACCTCTTTACCTACAAATGCTAACTTCTCTCATTTACGAATAATTTGTGAGCTACATTGTAATTAGAATGTAAAAATATTGCTAAAACTTGGTGACTGCATTAGATCTAAATAACACATAACAGGTCTGACCTCTGATGTCTTGCAAATACAGGAGTTTTATTATGACCCTACTCAGTATTGTGCTTTTCTTAGTTCTCATCGGTATACTTAGTTACCGAAAATACAGCCTTGTAGTAAGCAGTATCTTACTTATTGCTTATACTTTCGTGATGGGTTTAGCCAATATCTGGAGCTACTGGCTATTACTGCCCGTTGCATTGATATTATTACCATTCACTCTTCCTTCTATTCGCAAAGCATATATTTCTGCCCCTGCACTAAAGGCTTTCCAAAAAGTGATGCCATCTATGTCTAAGACAGAGCAAGAGGCCATTGATGCGGGAACAACATGGTGGGAAGGTGAATTATTCCGTGGAGCACCAGATTGGAAACAACTTCACAATTATCCTAAGCCACAACTTACCGCTGAAGAACAAGCTTTTCTCGATGGTCCAGTTGAAGAAGTTTGTCGCATGACCAATGATTTCCAAATCACACATGAACTAGCTGATTTACCTCCTGAGATTTGGCAATATTTAAAAGACCATCGCTTCTTTGCGATGATTATCAAAAAAGAGTATGGCGGATTAGAGTTTTCTGCCTATGCACAATCTCGTGTACTGCAAAAGCTCGCGGGTGTTTCAGGTATTCTCGCCATCACTGTAGGTGTACCTAATTCATTAGGTCCAGGTGAGTTATTGCAACATTATGGTACTGATGAGCAGAAAAAACGTTACTTACCTGGTTTAGCCAAAGGTGATGAAATTCCATGCTTTGCATTAACCAGCCCTGAAGCAGGCTCTGATGCTGGCGCTATCCCCGATAGTGGTGTGGTTTGTATGGGGGAGTGGCAAAGTGAGCAAGTCCTTGGTATTCGTCTCACATGGAATAAACGCTATATTACTTTAGCACCTATAGCCACAGTATTAGGACTCGCTTTTAAACTTCGCGATCCAGACCATCTACTGAGTGATAATGAAAATCCCGGTATTACTTGTGCTTTAATTCCAACCGACGTAAAAGGGGTAGAAATTGGTCATCGCCATTTCCCACTCAATGTTCCTTTTATGAATGGTCCCACTCGTGGTAAAGATGTTTTCGTTCCTATCGATTTTATTATCGGTGGTCCAAAAATGGCAGGCCAAGGTTGGAGAATGCTGGTGGAATGTCTTTCAGTCGGTCGTGGTATCACACTGCCATCTAACTCCACTGGAGGCTTAAAAAGTGCAGCAATGGCAACAGGTGCTTACTCTCGAATTCGTCGTCAATTTAAGCTTCCTATCGGGAAGATGGAAGGAATTGAAGAACCATTAGCGCGCCTTGCTGGTAATGCTTATCTCTTGGACGCAGCTTCAACCTTAATTACCACAGGTATTATGTTAGGAGAAAAGCCTGCCGTACTTTCTGCAATCGTAAAATATCATTGTACCCATAGAGCGCAACGCGGGATTATTGATGCAATGGATATTGTTGGTGGAAAAGGGATTTGTCTTGGCCCTTCTAACTTTGTGGCTCGCTCTTATCAAGGCTCCCCCATCGCCATTACGGTGGAAGGCGCTAATATTCTCACTCGTAGCATGATCATTTATGGACAAGGGGCTATTCGTTGCCACCCTTATGTTTTAGATGAAATTGCAGCGGCTAGAGATAACAACTTACACGACTTTGATCATGCCTTATTTGGTCACTTAGGCCATGTTGCCAGTAATACATTACGTAGCCTTTGGTTAGGTTTCACTAATGGTCGCTTAAGTACCGCGCCAACAAAAGATGAAACTCGTCGTTATTACCAACAAATTAACCGGCTCAGTGCCAACATGGCGTTACTTTCTGATGTTGCCATGGGGGTTTTAGGTGGTAGTTTAAAACGTCGTGAACGTATTTCTGCAAGACTTGGCGATATTTTAAGTCATATTTTCCTCGCCTCTGCGGTGCTAAAACGTTATGAGGATGAAGGTCGTAATACCGCTGATTTACCACTGGTACACTGGAGTATTAAAGAGTGTTTATACCAAGCAGAAAATGCCATTGATGAGCTATTACGCAATTTCCCAAATCGTTTTATTGCAGGAGCCCTGCGCGCCATTATTTTCCCTCTGGGTAAAGTGCAGAAACTGCCTTCAGATAAGTTAGATAGTAAAGTGGCTCAAATTATCCAACAACCTTCTGAAACCCGTGATCGTATTGGTAAAGGGCAATTCCTCACACCCAGTGAGCACAATCCTCATGGTTTAATGGAAGAAGCTCTGCTCGATATTTTAGCTGCAGAGCCACTGTTTGAACGTATCTGTCGACTCTATGAAAAGAAATTTAGCTTCACTCAATTAGATAAATTAGCGGATAAGGCTTTAGCTGATAAACGAGTGACTCCCGAAGAAGCAGATATCTTACGCAAAGCGGAGCAAAGCCGTTTACGTAGTATTAATGTGGATGAATTTGACTTTGATGCCTTGGCGGTGCCGGCAAAAAAGTCGTCAACTGACACAATAAAAACAGATAAAGCAGCCTAATTATACCGTTATGTTCGTCAATAAATAGTCTGCTATTTAACGACTGAAACACGGATACAACACCTCATTATTTTAATTTAATAATGAGGTGTTTTTTATTGGAGGATGATTAACACAGGGAGGAGTAGTAAAAATTACAGGTTAATTTCTAGCGCTAATAGCTCTTCAATGGTTTGACGACGTCTAATTAATTGAGGTATGCCCTGTGAAATTAACACTTCAGGAATAAGGGGACGACTATTATAGTTAGATGACATTGATGCACCATAAGCCCCCGTATCATGAATAACTAAGTAATCACCAACTTCTGCCGGAGGCAATAAACGAGGAGCAACCATTCCTCCTTCTTGCTGGGTAAACACATCACCAGATTCACAAAGAGGCCCTGCAACTATGGTTTCTTGTTGAAACTCGCTAGATTTTAATTGGCCGTATTTATCTAATAATGTGATTTGATGGTAACTACCATACATAGCTGGGCGCATTAAATCACTAAACCCTGCATCCACCAGCACATAGTGACGATTTCCCATCGACTTAACCGCCCTTACTTGTGACACTAACACGCCAGACTCAGCCACTAAAAAGCGTCCTGGTTCAATTTCCAGTTCAATATCATGCCCAAGGTGTTGCGCTATACGTTGACGAGCACTATCCCATAAAGAGAAATAGTGGTTTAAATCGACTATTTTATCTCCTTGCTGATAAGGTGTTGACAATCCCCCACCGGCCGAGATGGCTTTGATATCAACATTAGAGGTGAGTACTTGCTCAACCATTGCATCACAGACACTCGCTAAATGCTGATAATCAACCCCTGAGCCAATATGCATATGGAAACCAACCAAACTCAAATTGTATTGATTAATCACCGCTAATGCTTCTGGCACATCTTCATACCAAATACCATGTTTGCTATTTTCCCCACCTGTATTGGTCTTTTGGCTATGTCCATGACCAAACCCAGGATTTATTCTTATCCACACCGCGTGCCCTTGATGATGTTCTCCAAGTTGGCGAAGCATATCAATAGAACCTGCATTAACCGGAATATCTAATTCAACGACACGCTCAATCGTCTTTTCATCGAGTAAATCGGCGGTAAAGACAATTTCACTACGCTCTCGACCACCTTGGAAACCGGCAACCAACGCACGCTCAATTTCACCTAGTGAGACAGAATCAACTTTAACGCCCTGCTGTTTCATTAACCGTAAAATATGAATGTTAGAGCAGGCTTTTTGTGCAAAACGAACCACATCAAAGGCTTTTAATTGCTCAATATGTTCAGAAATAGTCTCACCTTGATAGATCCATAATGGCGTGCCATAAGTTTGTGCTAATTGAGATAGGATCGCATTGTTGGATATTGTCATCATTTTTTTACTCAGCAATGTAGGGTGAATAAAAATATTATTAAGCAATTAAAGCGGGAATAAAAATATCAAATTAGCTATAGTCTATTCATCTGTGATATAGGATAAAATTTATGAAAACTCCATTTAGTTGGCGACATATTGAAATTTTTCATGCAGTGATGACCACACAAAACCTAACCGAAGCGGCAGATTTACTGAAAACGTCTCAACCCACAGTCAGTCGCGAACTATCACGTCTTGAACAGCTATTGTCATTTAAGCTATTTGATAGAATTAAAGGTCGCCTACAACCTACCACGGAGGGATTAAGATTTTTTGAAGAGGTACAGCGCTCTTATTATGGACTTGATCGCATTATTACCGCAGCCAATAGTATTCGCCATTTTCATCAAGCGGAATTAAATATCACCTGTTTACCGGCATTTGCTCAATCACTATTACCCTCAATTTGCCAACAATTTCTCAGCCAATATCCCGAGGTTAATTTAACGATAGTGCCACAGGAGTCTCCTTTATTAGAGGAGTGGTTATCTGCACAACATTATGACTTAGGGCTAACAGAGCACACACAAACACCTGCCGGAACCCAACAAGAAACACTGCTAACGTTAAATGAAGTCGCTATTTTGCCAAAGTCTCATGTATTAAGTAAAAAAGCATTACTGCAGCCACAAGACTTTCATCAAACTCGTTTTATCAGCTTATCTGCTAATGATAGTTATCGACAACTTATTGATGCTATGTTTATTAAACAGGGGATCACTCGACAATTGATCATGGAAACACAAAGTGCGGCCTCAATTTGTGCCATGGTGAGTAAAGGCATTGGTGTTTCTATCGTTAACCCTATTACTGCCCTTGATTATCAATATAGTGATCTCTGTATACGGCCACTGAGTTTTACCATTCCATTTACGGTGAGTTTGATCACACCATCTCATCGCCCCTCATCACAACTTGTGCGCTATTTTATTGATGTGATGAAAACCACTTTAGCTAATTACCCAAAACAATTAACTCACGCGTTCACCCGATAATGACAACCAATGAGGCGAAGAGGCAAACCAGTCAACCAGAAAATCCAGTAAAACACGCACGGCTGCGGGCATATTTTGTCGGCTCGCTAACACGGCATAAATTCCCATAGGCTGTGGCTGATAATCCGCTAACAAAATTTCTAACTCACCCCGTTCAAGATAGGGTTTTGCCGAGCAGTAAGGTTGTAAGGAGACTCCGGCACCTTGCAAAGTGGCTTGCAATAACACAACCGACTCATTGGCACTTAAATTACCACCTACAGGAACAGAATAGCGCTCATCACCTAAACTAAACTCCCACAAGCTACTGCCAAAAAAGCGATATGTGAGGCATTGATGATAAGTCAAATCATCCGGCGTGTTAGGGATACCATGTTTAGCTAAATAATCTTTATGAGCACAAACCACAGAAAGACATTTTGCTAAAGGGCGGGCTATCAGATTAGGCTCTAAATGGTTGGTAATGCGCAATGCAATATCAATACGCTCTTCAATAAGATTGACTGTCTGATTAGATACCTGCAAATCGACTGCAATAAGAGGATAAAGTTGTATAAATTCAGTTATAGCCACAGATAATGCACAATTAGCGAGTGATTGTGCCGTTGTAATACGCACCAGCCCACTGATTTGGTGACTCTCTTTGGGAATATTCGCGGGGATACGCTCCGCCATCTCTAGCAGTTGTAAACTTTGTTGATAAACTAATTCTCCCACGGAAGTCAGACTCTGCTTACGGGTTGTTCTATGCAACAAACGCACCCCAGCCCACTCCTCCATTTCATTAAGATAGCGCGTCACCATTGCTCTAGACATACCTAGATAATCAGCAGCTTTAATCATGCTACCTTGCTTAACGATGGTCACAAAAACCTCTGATGCTTTAATTTTGTCCATATTATTTGCTCGATTTATGCAACAATGTATTCACCAAAACAGGGTTTTTCTCCCATTTCATGCAACATATTATAGAACGCATCAACATGATGGAGAAAATAAAGATGAAAAAATTACTTCCTTTAACACTTGCAACTACTGCGTTTTTCGCCACTTCTGTTATGGCAACAGAGTTAACATTAGATATCTACAATCCCGGTGATGCCAGTGTATTCCCTGTTTCATCTGAAATCATTTATGGTGATAAAGATGCTGTCTTAATCGATGCTCAATTCCAAAAAAATGATGCTCAAGCCTTAGTCGATAAAATTAAAGCATCAGGGAAAAACTTAACTTATATCTATATCAGCCATTCTGATCCCGATTTTTATTTTGGGTTAGATGTCATTACTGAAGCATTTCCAAATGCTAAAGTGATTGCCTCAGCTCCCACCGTCAAAATCATTAATGAAACCCAAGCAGGAAAACTTGCCTACTGGGGGCCTGTCCTCAAAGACAATGCCCCTAAAAAAGTTATCATTCCTGAAGTCGTTACTGGTGATAGTTTTTCTCTTGAAGGTGAAAAACTCTATATCAAAGGATTAGATAGCCAATCTCCAGAAAGAACCTATGTTTATGTGCCAAAACTGAATGCTATTATGGGTGGGGTAATACTGTCTGAAAATATTCATGTGTGGCTAGCAGATACTCAATCTAAAGCACAACGCCAATATTGGCTAGAAGCGTTACAACAGATTAAAACGTTATCACCTAAAACGGTTATTCCGGGACATTATGTGCCAAAAAGCAGTTATGATATGCGTTCTGTTGATTTCACAATGAATTACCTTAAAGAGGCAGAAACTAAACTCGCTGAAACTCAAAACTCAGAACAATTTATTGCGGCGATGGAAAAAAGTTATCCTGACTTAGCAGATAAATCGAGTTTAGAGCTTAGCGCAAAAGTCCTTAAAGGAGAGATGAAATGGCCTCAGTAAGCCATGTGAACCAAGAAAATAGCACCAAAAAGCTGCACTATATTTACGATCCACTTTGTGGGTGGTGCTACGGCATTGCCCCACTTATTGAAGTAGTGAGTCACGAATACCCACATGTACTAACGCTACATGGTGGGGGATTATTTACCCCGACAAGAAAAGTGACAGGGGGCGATGCATGGAAAGAGCATGTTACCCCTATCGATGAACGTATTAGCCAGTTATCGGGGCAAATTTTTAGCCAGCAATACCGCAATAACCTCGCCAATACAGAGATGACATTAAACTCACTGATGCCAATTGCGGCGATATTGGTAGCAAGAAGAATGGGCAATAGAGATGTTATGTTATTAAAAGCGTTACAAGATGCCTATTATCTTGATGGATTAAATATTAGTGATAAAGATGTGCTATTTTTTATCGTACAAAAGCTCGGGTTTGATATCACCCTTTTTTCGACGTTATTTACGCAAGTAAATGAGTATGAAATAACTCAACATATACAGCAAACTCAACAATTAATGCATCAAGTAAATGGTCGTGGTTTCCCAACGCTATGTATTGAAGATAACCAAACCTACCAGTTGATCCCAGTAGAGAATTATTTTGGCGATACAAAAAGTTGGACTTCTTTTCTAAAACAAACGCTGTAATACCTTACTGAAAATAGAGTAAATAATGATAGAGACTTGAAGGTGTAGACAAATTCTACACCTCACTCTTATTTAATATTCAGCAAGAAATATTAGCCTATTCAATACATTATTATTGTCTTTACTCTTAAAACAACTATCGCTGAAAATGCAAGGCAAGAGCCAAAGGCAATCTGCTTTATCTTCACATTAGTAAAAGCCCAAATAAGCATATAAATAACAATCCCTAATAGTGCAGCGAAAAAGAGGATATAAGGTAGTAGTTCTATTCCACACCAAGCGCCTATGGCACTAAAAAGCTTTACATCACCCAACCCCAAAATAGCCTCTTGATATATCCAATAACCGAGCCAATAAATACTATAAAAAAACAAACTTGCGACTAAACAGCCATAAAAAGAGCAAGTTGAAGAAATCACGCCATAAGGCGTTAAATTAAGCGTAATTCCAAAGAAAAGTAACCAAAAAGTTAAGTTATCAGGTAGCTGAAGATAATCTGCATCGAAAAACGAGAGAGTTAAGAGGTAAAAACTAAACAATAGAAATAATATTAATAACGAATAATTAGAAATAGTAAAAGACCAATAAAAACAGATAATTAAATAGACTTGCCACAATTGCTGATAACGAATAGGTGAGAGGCGTGCTAAAACAGAGGTAGAGAAATAATCGCTACACCCTTTTAAAAAGGTAAAAAAGGCCATTGTAATCATGATGTTTTGCGGTAATAACATAAATATCTATCCTTGATATTTGCAAGTTCCTATTCTAGGACTCTAAAATAGAATGCTATTACTTCCAAGCAATGGTTGTTTTATCATATTGCAAACATGAAGTTTTACGACAAATCTCGCAAATAAAATCCAGCTATAATGATAGAAAAAGCCACCTGATAACTTGCATGAGCTAATGGCATGCGTATGATGCATATCACAATATCTTGTTTATCATGGTTAACATTTTACGTAAGGGTTTCACGTTATGCGTATTCCTCGCATTTATCATCCAGAGCCACTCAGTGCAGGTACACAAACTTCATTAGCAGAAGAAGCTGCAAATCACGTTGGACGAGTATTAAGAATGTCAAAAGGCCAAAAACTGGCACTTTTTGATGGCTCCAATCAAGTATTTGATACTGATATTATCGAAAGCAGCAAAAAATCAGTGATTGTGCAGATTAATGAAGGACAAATGGATGATAGAGAATCCCCACTTGATCTCCATTTAGGCCAAGTACTTTCACGTGGTGAAAAAATGGAGTTTACTATCCAAAAGTCCGTTGAATTAGGTGTTAACACTATTACTCCGCTGATCTCTGAACGTTGTGGTGTTAAACTAGATCCTAGTCGTTTAGAAAAAAAGCATCAGCAATGGCAAAAAATTATTATCTCAGCCTGTGAACAATGTGGCAGAAATAAAATTCCACAGCTTATGCCGGTGATGTCATTAGAGGCGTGGTGTGCCCAAACGGATGATAGCTTAAAACTTAATTTACACCCTAGAGCAAGCCAAAGTATTAATACCTTGCCACTTCCAGTTAAAAAAGTACGACTATTAATTGGCCCTGAGGGGGGATTATCCCCTGAAGAAATTGCCATGACAGCAAAATACCATTTTACTGATATTTTATTAGGTCCTCGTGTATTAAGAACTGAAACAACAGCACTCACCGCAATCACCGCTTTGCAGGTTCGGTTCGGCGATCTGGGATAAAGGAGAAATAATGATTAAATTAGGTATTGTGATGGATCCTATTTCATCCATCAAAATTAAAAAAGATACCAGCTTTGCCATGTTACTCGAAGCACAGCGCCGTGGTTGGGAAATCCATTATATGGAAATGAACGATCTTTATCTTAATCAAGGTGAAGCCCGTGCACACACACGTCTGTTAAGTGTGGAAGAAAACCCTGAAAAGTGGTTTGAATTTGGCCAAGAGCAAGATATTGCGTTAGGCTCCCTTGATACCATTTTAATGCGTAAAGATCCCCCATTCGATACCGAATTTATCTATGCTACCTATATTCTTGAACGTGCTGAAGATATGGGGACTTTAATTGTTAATAAACCACAAAGCTTACGTGACTGTAATGAAAAACTGTTTACAGCATGGTTCCCTTCATTAACGCCAAATACATTAGTCACTCGAGAAGCCAAACACCTTCGTGCTTTCCATGAAAAACATGGTGATGTGATTTTTAAACCACTTGACGGTATGGGTGGCGCCTCTATTTTCCGCCTGAAAAAAGATGATCCAAACGTCGGTGTTATTATCGAAACCTTAACAGAGCACGGTCACCGTTTCTGTATGGCACAGAATTTCTTACCAGAAATTGTTGATGGTGATAAACGTATTCTGGTGGTTGATGGAGAGCCAGTTCCTTATTGCTTAGCTCGTATCCCTGCCAAAGGTGAAACCCGTGGTAACTTAGCCGCTGGTGGCCGTGGAGAAGCGCGTCCATTAACAGAAAGCGATTGGGCAATTGCACGCCAAGTAGCACCTATCTTAAAACAAAAAGGCCTTATTTTTGTTGGATTAGATGTTATTGGTGATCGTTTAACGGAAATTAATGTTACAAGCCCGACTTGTGCTCGTGAGATTGAAGCAGCTTATCCTGAGGTTTCTATTACAGGTATGTTAATGGATGCTATTGAAGCTCGCCTTAACAAGAAAAACTAATTTTTAAACGATGTGTTTTAAGGTTTAAAAGTCTTTACCTAGCCCTTATATTAAACATTATCAATAGGGCTAGGTTTTTTAATAAAAACAATCAGAGAACAGTATTACTATTATGAATTTACTCAACCATTTTCTTATTGCTATGCCATCATTAAGCGATCCGCTCTTTCAACGCTCGGTCGTCTATGTTTGCGAACATAATGAAAACGGTGCAATGGGTTTAGTTATTAATAAGCCAATTGAAGATATCTCTATTGAAAGTGTCTTAGAGCAGTTGGAGATATTCTCAGCAGATAGAGATAGTGCGATTAGCTTACAAAAACCGGTTATGTCTGGTGGCCCTGTAGCGGAAGAGCATGGTTTTATCTTACACACCCCTGTTTCTGGTTTTAGCTCAAGTATTAAAATCAGCGATAGCACCATGATCACCACGTCAAAAGATGTGTTAGAAACATTAGGCACAGCAAGACAGCCTGAAAAAACCTTAGTCTCATTAGGATATTCCAGTTGGGAAAAAGGCCAGCTTGAGAGAGAAATTTTAGAAAATAGTTGGCTTACCGTTGAAGCAACCCCACAAATCATTTTTGATACCCCAATTGCAGAGCGTTGGCATAAAGCCGCCGAACTAATTGGTATCGATATCCACACAATTTCACCAACGGCTGGTCATGCATAATGTCAAATAGAACGGTAATGGGGTTTGATTTTGGCACCAAAAGTATTGGAGCCGCAATAGGTCAAGAAGTTACAGGGACAGCAAGGCCATTAGCCTCCTTTAAAGCTAAAGATGGTATTCCAGATTGGAGTCAAATCGAAAAAATCATTAAAGAATGGCAGCCGGATTTAGTGGTGGTGGGTTTGCCTCTTAATATGGACGGCACAGAACAGCTAGTAACTACTCAAGCCAAAAAATTTGCCAATCGCTTACATGGACGTTTTGGCGTACAAATCGCCTTACATGATGAGCGCCTTAGCACAGTAGAAGCCCGTGCTCACCTTTTTGAACAAGGAGGGTATCGTTCTTTAGATAAAGGCAGTGTCGATGCAACCTCTGCCGTTATTATTTTAGAAAGCTGGTTTGAACGGCAGTATTAATTTTCTTCATTGATGTGCTCATTGAGCAAACCTTCATATTGACGTTGTTGGCGACTTAAAGTGAAGGTTTGCATGCCATATTCAAACCCAGTTTGCATTAATGTCGTCACTTGATGATATTTCCCTTCTCTGATCAGATGTGCAATCCCCTGCGTCATATACATCACTTCAAACAGGGCAACACGCCCGCCTTGTGTTGCAGGAACCAATTGCTGAGAAATAATTGCTTTTAAGCTTCCAGCTAATTGTGCCGAGATCCATTTTCGTTCATTGGATGAAAATACATTAGTGACACGCTCTAACGTTTGAACAACGCCTTGCGTATGTAATGTTGCTAGTACTAAATGCCCCGTTTCAGCCGCAATTAATGCCATTTTAATACTTTCTAGATCTCTTAATTCCCCTAGCATAATTACATCGGGATCTTGACGTAATGCGGCTTCTATTGCACTCGCTATATTTTGTACATCGCGCCCTATTTCACGTTGTTGGATAATGCTTTGCTTATTGGTGTAAATAAACTCTATTGGCGCTTCCAAAGTAAGAATATGCTGACGCTTATGCTGATTGAGATAATCAATCATCGCCGCTAATGTGGATGATTTACCACTCCCTGTTGCTCCCGTCACTAAAATGAGTCCATTAGAAACATTATCTAATAATGCAGTGATTGATTTTGGTGCGCGTAGTGATGTTAATGTCGGGAGTTGTGAATTTATCACTCTTAGTACTGCGGATATCCCTAATTGTTGGCGAAATAAATTCACTCGTAAGCGCTGCCCCTCAGCAAGAGTTATCGCCGTATCAACTTGCCCCTCCTTACCAAAAAATTGCAATTGCGCTGTGGTCAGATAAGGTGTTATCCATTTGAGTAGCGTATCAGAAGTAATAGGTTTACATTGATTTTGTTGATAAAGTACGCCATTGATCCGTAATCGTGGCACATCGCCACAACAAAGGTGCAGATCGGAAGCATTATGCTTTACACTATATATAATTAATTTTTCCATATTCATCTTATTATCTCCTGAGTTGCCATGAATACTATTAAACAGAATCTCGTCAATGTCAGGTCTCACATTGACACCGCAGCGCAAAAATGCGGGCGTTCTCCAGACGAAATAACTCTACTTGCAGTTAGTAAAACTAAGCCTGTGAGCGATATCGAAAAAGCAATTGCATGTGGACAAACTGAATTTGGTGAAAACTATGTGCAGGAAGGTGTAGATAAAATCAGCTATTTTGCTGAAAACAAAAATTTAGTTTGGCACTTTATTGGCCCATTGCAGTCCAATAAAACACGTCTTGTTGCTGAACATTTTGCCTGGTGCCATACCATAGATAGATTAAAAATAGCGCAAAGATTAAGTGATCAACGTCCAACTACGTTACCGCCACTCAATGTTTTGATCCAAATAAATATTAGTGATGAAAACAGTAAATCAGGGATCTCTCTTACCGAGCTTGATGGCCTTGCAGCACAAATATCCATTCTGCCAGGGATCAAACTGCGCGGACTAATGGCTATTCCTGCCCCAGAAAATGACTATAACAAGCAAGTCGAGGTACTAGAGAAAATGCATCAGGCATTTAAACAGTTACAAAATCAGTACCCCGATATTGATACATTGTCGATGGGAATGACTGGTGATATGGAAGCAGCAATTGCCTGTGGCTCAACACTGGTACGCATTGGAACGGCCATTTTTGGCGCTCGTGATTACGCCAATAAATAAAAAAGAGGTTAAATTTAGTATGGAACATCGCAATATCGCTTTTATTGGTGCCGGAAATATGGCACACGCTATTATTGCAGGACTGGTTAATGGTGGTTATCCCGCAAAAAACATTACGGTAAGTTCACCTTCTGAGGTTCGACGTGAGCCTTTAGAAAAAGAGTTTGCCATACAGAGTACTTGCGACAACATCAGTGCAGTTGAAAATGCCGATGTCATCGTATTAGCCGTCAAACCGCAAATGATGGCTGAAGTTTGTAAGCCATTACAACATATCGATTTCAGTCAAAAATTAGTGCTAACCATTGCCGCGGGTATTCCAGCTTCTCGTTATAATGATTATTTAGCCACTTCGCTACGACTGATCCGCATCATGCCAAATACCCCAGCACTGGTTGGCAAAGGGTTAAGCGGTATGTTTGCTCAAAACACTATTACCCCTGAAGATAAACAATTTGCTGATGCGTTAATGAAAAGTGTCGGTACGACGGTTTGGGTAGAGCAAGAATCAGCTATCAATGATATTATCGCCGTTGCGGGTAGTGCGCCTGCTTATTTCTTCTTGTTTATGGAATCTATGCAACAAGAAGCCGAGCGCTTAGGTTTTTCAGCCGACGTAGCAAGAGCTATCGTACAACAAGCAGCCAGTGGCTCTACTGCATTAGCTGAAAAACAAAATAGCTTACCTTTTTCAACATTACGTGAACAAGTAACGTCAAAAGGTGGCACAACAGCTGCAGCATTGGCACAATTCTATGCAGGTAAATTACCTGAGAATGTTGCTTTAGCGATGCAAGCGGCGATTAAACGAGCGCAAGAAATGGAAAAACAGTTTTAATTTCATCAGGGCCAACTAATGAACTTTTTAAATTTCGTCATTCTGACTCTTATTCAACTCTATATTTCCGTGCTACTACTTCGTGTATGGATGCAATGTGTAAGAGCTGATTTTTATAATCCATTTTCACAATTTGTGGTTAAAATTACCCAACCTGTTGTGCGTCCATTAAGAAGAATTATCCCCTCTATTGGCTCTATTGATACTGCTTCGGTCATCTTGGCATATGTTTTAGTGTTATTAGAAATTATCCTCCCTTCTTACTTATCCGGAGCAGGTGGTGCTATTCCGTTTTCTTTAGTCCTACCCTTCGCATTTATTGAATTACTCACCGCAGCAGGTAAGATTATTTTTTGGATGATTATCATCCGTGCAATTCTCAGTTGGGTCAGTCAAGGACGTAATCCTATCGATCATCTGCTCTTCCAATTAACTGAGCCTTTAATGGCCCCTATTCGCCGTGTTATTCCGGCAATGGGAGGATTAGATTTCTCAGCCATGATTGTTATCCTGATCCTTTATGCCCTTAATTATTTACGTGTAGATGTTTTACAGTGGCTAATCAACATGACGCTTTACTAAGGAAGATAATATGCAAAAAGTGGTTCTTGCTACTGGAAACCCCGGTAAAGTAACAGAGTTAGCCTCATTACTCGCTGATTTTGGTTTAGATATTGTCGCACAAACTGAGCTAGGTGTTGGCTCAGTTGAAGAAACAGGTCTTACTTTTGTAGAAAACGCACTAATTAAGGCGCGTCATGCTGCCAAAGTAACAGGTTTACCGGCTATAGCTGATGATTCGGGGATCTCGGTTGATGCATTAGGTGGTGCTCCGGGCATTTACTCTGCTCGTTATGCTGGTATTGAGGCAACCGATCAGCAAAATGTAGATAAATTACTCGAAGCAATGAAAGATGTTCCCACAGAGAAACGTCAAGCTCAGTTTAACTGTGTGTTAGTTTATCTACGCCATGAAAACGATCCCACTCCGCTGATTTTCCATGGTATTTGGCAAGGTGTGTTAACTCAAGAAATGCAGGGTGATGGTGGATTTGGTTATGATCCTATTTTCTTTATCCCTGAGCTAAATTGCACTGCGGCACAATTAACTAGAGAGCAAAAAAATCAATACTCTCACCGTGGTAAAGCACTAAAACTAATGTTGGATGCACTTAAGAATGCTTAAGTTACCACCATTAAGTTTGTATATTCATATTCCTTGGTGTGTACAAAAATGCCCTTATTGTGATTTTAATTCTCACACCTTAAAAGGCGAAGTTCCACATCAGGAATATGTGCAACATCTGCTCAATGATTTAGATGCTGATCTTACTCATGTTGGCTCTCGTGAAGTGCAAACTATCTTTATTGGTGGTGGCACGCCAAGCCTATTAAGTGCTGAATCAATGGCCGATTTACTGTATGGCGTAAAAGAGCGCATAGCCGTTGCTCCTGATGCTGAAATTACGATGGAAGCCAATCCTGGTACGGTTGAAGCTGAACGATTTGCCGGTTTTCAACGTGCGGGAATTAACCGTATATCCATTGGCGTACAAAGTTTTGGTAATGATAAACTGATCCGCTTAGGACGCATTCATGATGCCGATGAAGCTAAAAATGCCGCGAGACTAGCAAAAGAGTTAGGCTTACGTAGCTTTAATCTTGATTTAATGCATGGCTTACCTGACCAATCATTATCTCAAGCACTTTCAGATCTACAGCAAGCAATCGCTTTATCTCCCCCACATCTTTCTTGGTATCAATTAACTATTGAACCCAATACACAATTTGGCTCCCGTCCGCCTAAATTACCTGATGATGATATGTTATGGGATATTTTTTCTGAAGGTGACAAATTACTCACCGCAGCAGGATATCAACAATATGAAACATCGGCTTATTGTAAGCCAGGTTTTCAATGTCAACATAACCTAAACTATTGGCGTTTTGGGGATTATTTAGGTATTGGCTGTGGTGCTCATGGAAAAATAAGTTTTGCCGATGGCCGAATTATGAGAACGGTAAAAACCAAACATCCTAAAGGTTTTATGGCAGGACGTTATCTTCACCAGCAAAATTGGGTTGATAATGATGACCGTCCATTTGAATTTTTTATGAACCGTTTTCGGTTATTAGAAGCTTTTCCTCGGCAAGATTTTAGCGACTACACGGGGCTTGCACAAGAGACTATCCGTAGGCAAATTGATGAAGCACTCGCATTAGGTTATATCAGTGAAACAGAAACCCATTGGCAGATAACGCCCCACGGTAAACTGTTTCTTAATTCATTACTTGAACTCTTTCTTTAATACGAAAATTCACTTATTTCGTCAATAAATAAATGCCCATACTGTTCATTTACACTATGGGCATAATTTATTTATCGGCGCTTATAACCACTATCACTGATTTTAAAGTGCACTTTGCACCGCTTCAATTTGCTGAGTAAGACTTTCTAATCCACCACCAGAAAGATACCAAAGATCAGATTGCAGATAAACAATACCACCATTTTTATAAGCAGAAGTTGTTTTCACTTCATCATTTTCAAAGGTGGTTTTCTCTAATTTACCGGCACCAATGGCTTCACTGCGATCGATAATAAAAATAACATCCGGATTTACTTTGGCGATCATTTCAGAAGTAACCACGCGACGTTTGCCTTTCTCTTCTTCAGCAACAGGTGGTAATTCTGCTTTCTTCGCTTTAACCACATCGTAAATCACGCTTTGGTTATTGGGCATTAAATTGCCTGCATTGTGCAGTAAGACCAACACTTTTTTATCTGATCCTGCCGCTTTTTTCTGAGCCTGTTCAATCACGGTATTCAATGTTGCTAATTGTGCTTGAGTAGCTTGTTGCTTATCAAATAATTCACCTATTAATTGAATATTCGCTTCCACTGAATCAAGATAATTCGCACTATTTGCGCCTAAATTAATCGTGGGGGCAATGTTTGTGAGTTTCTCATAAGAAGCGCCTTGACGACCGGTAATAATAATTAAATCAGGTTTAAGCTCAGCGAGTTTCTCAAAATCAGGGGCTTTCATTCCCCCAACATTAGCCACATCATTCGCAATACGCCCTTTAATATATTCAGGTGCATTTCCTAATGGTAAACCAACCACTTTATCCGCTAAACCTAATGCAACTAAAGAGTCATATAGACCAAAATCAAACAGTACAACCTTAGACGGATTTTTAGATACTGCGGTTTCACCTAATAAGTGCTTGATAACAACTTTATCATTTTGCTGTTCAACAATTTGATTAGGCTGGTATGTAACTGAGGTATTACTTAATGCAGAAAAACTGCTAACTGACAGAAGAGAGGCAGTAACTAACGCAAGGATCTTTTTCATGAATTTAGCCCTGTTTAAGTGGAATACTTAAGCAGGGCATTCTAAACAGCTTACTTTGCATGTCAATTGAATAAGAATGATTTTCATTGTTATTTTCAACTATTGTGAATCAACAATCTATAACCCTTATTTACTGTAAGGATAAAGCTATTTGTTTAGTGAATTTATCAATTCGACACGTTGGTTTTCCATTTGGGTGATTTTATTACACGCCTGCTGCCCAAATTGATTAAATGAAGCTTCTTGTTGCTTCCACTCTTTTTCGATGATTTGCTGAAAACCATCAAGATTACCTAATAATCCACTTAAGGCTTTTTTCCTATCACCACTCGCAGCAGCTAGTAATTGTTTTTGACCTAATTCATTAATGCTATCTTGCAACATCCCCCCAAGGCTACTCTCAATTATTTCTCGCCCTTTGGTTTCGACCTGTTTAATCGCTTGAGCATGGAATGTGACATTATCAGGCTTGAGCGAAATAACAGTATCCATTTGTTGATTAAGATTTTTTTCTAAGTCACTTAAGCGCTTTAAAATACGGCTATCTTGCCCAAAGGCTTCAATAACAACTTTATCCAGTACTTTTCTTGACTCTTGTAATTTAATTCCCGTCTCTTTTCTTAACCAAGGGATATCTTGCCTAACTGTCGCTTGATATTTTTTCGCAATAGCTTGTTGCTCAGGGGTTAGTGTGACGCTCTTTTCATCGCGCAGTAACGTGCCATCGGGATAAATGACAAGTAAACCATTAGAGCCGGCCACTTCAACAAATTCAGGTGTAATACGTAAATCATCTTTTGGCGTGACAGCACAGTCAAAACTGGGTGCAGCAGTGGCTGAACTTGCGACAAAAACCAATGCAACGACCAACTTTTTAAATCCCATAATCGCTCTCCTAGAAGCGTATTGAACTACTTTTTTTACCTAACATTGCGCATTATTGGCGTCTACAGCCACTTAAAATATTGAGCGCCCTACTTTGTTTGCTAATAATTCAAGGGCAGCACACCCCGCCAATGAGTTACCGGATTTATCCAACTCTGGTGACCATACTGCTACGGTAAAGGCATCAGGAACCACAGCAATAATACCGCCTCCCACCCCAGACTTACCGGGAATACCGATACGGAAAGCAAACTCTCCCGCACCATCATACATACCACAAGTTAACATTAACGCATTTATTTGTCGGGCTTGTCTTGGCGTAATAATCTGATTTTTACTTCCAACACATATTCCTTGATTCGCTAAGTAGCTAAAACAACGAACAAGCTCTACACAACTCATTTCAATCGAGCAATAGTGAAAATAGGTTTCTAATACGGTGATAACATCATTATCAAAATTATCAAACGATTTCATCAGATAGGCAATGGCAGCATTACGACTTAAATGTTCCATCTCTGATTTTGCCACAACGGTGTTATAGCAAATATCAGCTGTATTCGTCAGTGCACGAATAACTTCTAACATTCTCTGTTTTGGCGCGCTTAATCGCGATTGCAACATATCCGTAATCACTATCGCTCCAGCATTGATAAAAGGATTACGTGGTAGCCCTTTTTCCATTTCTAACTGGATCAACGAATTAAAAGGTAATCCTGAAGGCTCTTTGCCTACTCGTTGCCAAATCTCGCTTTCATCATAACGTGTTAACGCAAGGGTTAAGCTAAGTACTTTTGATATAGACTGAATAGAGAAACGTTTATCGGCCATACCCGCTTGATAAAGCTCACCATCAACCGTATACACGGCCATAGCCAGTTGATTAGCAGGTACTTGAGCGAGAGCAGGAATATAATCTGCTACTTTTCCTTGCCCAATTAAAGGACGAATTTGTTGCAATATATCTGACAATAATGCGTTAGATAACGTTGTAGTCACAGCTGATTCCCTAGACAGACAAGGGCATCCTGTTGGATGCCCTTGTGATTATTTGCTAAAAATGTATAACTTTTTATTAGTCCCACCAAACGTCAAATAGTTCAGAGGTCTGTACATCTTGCATATTTTTTTCTTTTAAGTAGTTTTCTACTAATTGACGATGCTCTTCGGTACATTTGCCAATTTTTTGTAGACAGATCAGGCCTTCCCAACTCAGATAACCACTCGCATCAAATGCCAGCCCATTTGGCTCTATCACATTAAGGATAAAGTCATCAACAAAGCTGTCGACCTCCTCAATAGGGGTATTTTCTGGGAACGTCCATTTAACTGAAAAACCTAATTCCTGAAATTCATCGATACGCATTTTTTTGCGTAAACGGCGACTACGCTGTTTAGCCATTATTTTACCCTCTTAAACATAAGATCCCATACTCCATGCCCTAAACGATGACCGCGTTGTTCAAACTTAGTCACGGGGCGTGTTTCTGGTCGTGGTACATAATCCTGAGTTTCTGATAAGTTCTGATATCCATCAACACTTGTCATAACTTCAAGCATATGTTCTGCATAGGGTTCCCAATCTGTTGCCATATGGAAAACACCGTTTGGCGCTAATTTAGTTAAAATTAACTCTGCAAATGGTACTTGCACAATACGACGTTTATTATGACGCGCTTTGTGCCATGGATCAGGAAAAAACAACTGAACCATCTGTAAACTATTATCTGGGATCATGTGATTGAGTACTTCTATCGCATCATGACACATAACTCGCAGATTTGAGATATTCTCTTCTTGTGCACTGGCAAGGCAAGCACCTACACCGGGGGCATGTACCTCAATACCAAAGTAATTATTTTCTGGCGAATTTTTTGCCATAGTCACCAACGAAGCGCCCATTCCAAAACCAATTTCTAAAACAACAGGGGCGTTACGTCCAAAAACCTGACTGAAGTCGATAGGTTCCGGTTGATATTCAATGCCAAAGATAGGCCATTGCTTTTCTAATGCTTGTTCTTGACGAGGTGTTAAACGGCCTTGTCGGCGAACAAAACTACGAACGCGTCGTAAAGCACGCCCTTCTTCATTGAATTCCGGAGAAATTACATTCTTGATCATGTCTAATACTGTCAGTCGTTAGGCCAATTATTAACTTAATAACGTTATAATGTCGTTATAGTATACATTTAAGCGACATTATCCAAAGATAGCCAATTTTAGCAAGAGTCACCTATATAAGCATCACTCTATAAGATAAATATTAAGGGTGTTTACAGTTTATGCTCTCTGTGGTGCAATCTTACCCTTATACAGATCTGAGTTAAAAATAAAATATGATGGAAGCACAGCAGTTCTCGCAAGTCGTACTCGACTGGTATCACAAATACGGGCGCAAAACATTACCTTGGCAACAAGAAAAAACGCCTTATCACGTTTGGTTATCTGAGGTGATGTTACAACAAACTCAAGTTGCCACGGTGATCCCTTATTTTGAGCGTTTTATTGCGCGTTTTCCGAATGTTAGCGCATTAGCGAAAGCGCCACTTGATGAGGTGCTACATTTATGGACGGGTTTAGGTTATTACGCCCGCGCCAGAAACTTACATAAGGCGGCACAACACATTGTAGATAAGCATCAAGGACAGTTTCCTGATACCTTTGAGGACGTTTGTGCTTTACCGGGTGTGGGACGCTCTACAGCAGGGGCTATTTTATCGCTATCACTAAAAAAGCCTTACCCTATTCTTGATGGCAATGTAAAACGTGTTTTAGCGCGTTGTTATGCTGTAGAAGGTTGGCCGGGTAAAAAAGAAGTTGAAAATAAATTATGGGAAATCAGTGAACAAGTCACCCCAACCAAAGGGGTTGAATATTTTAATCAAGCAATGATGGATTTAGGGGCAATGGTTTGTACGCGAACAAAACCAAAATGCGAACTTTGCCCTTTAAATACAGGTTGTATTGCTTATGCTCACCATAGTTGGGCGGATTATCCGGGGAAAAAACCTAAAAAGGCTATTCCGGAAAAAACAACTTATTTTCTTATTTTACAATATGATAATCTGGTCTGGTTAGATAAAAGACCACCAGCAGGAATATGGGGAGGACTGTTCGCCTTTCCTCAGTTTGAAACAAAAATGCTTTTAGAACAGTGGCTAACTGAGCATGGTCTTGAAAATAATAAAACTGAGCAATTAATTTCATTTAGACATACTTTTAGCCATTTTCATTTAGATATAGTACCAATTTGCGTAAAACTCTCCACGTTTACCTCTCTGATGGAGGCGCAACAAGGACTTTGGTATAACTTACAAACCCCGGCAAGCGTAGGGCTTGCGGCACCTGTAGAGAATTTACTTAGACAATTAGCCTAAGCTAATACCGGCGATATTTGAGGATTTATTATGAGTAGAACTATTTTTTGTACTTTCCTAAATAAAGAAGCGGATGGACTTGATTTTCAGTTATATCCAGGAGAGCTTGGAAAACGCATTTTCAATGAGATTTCTAAAGAAGCTTGGGGACAATGGATGGCAAAGCAAACCATGCTTATCAATGAGAAAAAACTCAACACAATGAATCCTGACGATCGCAAATTATTAGAACAAGAGATGGTAAGATTTTTATTTGAAGGCCACGATGTTCATATTGACGGCTACACACCACCTGAAAAATAATATCCATTTTCCAGAGCCATTACGGCTCTGGAGTTTTATTCACCAGAGCGATGCAATAGACCATGAAAAAAATCCTTCTCTTGCTGATTATCGCCCCTCTACTCATCTCATGTAGTAGTAAACCCACTAAAACTTTTGAGCCTGATTACAGCAAAGACACCAATGCCTTCGATATATTAATGGGACAATTTGCCAATAATATCGAGATGATTTGGGGAATGCAGGAAGTATTAATCGCAGGCCCTAAAGACTACGTAAAATATACGGACGCTTATAGAACTCGTAGCCATATTAATTTTGAAGCGGGTACCATCACTATAGAAACCCTAGGGGGTGACGCGCCTCAATTCCAATTACATAAAGCGATTGTCACGACATTGCTTATGGGAGAAGATCCCGGCTCTATCGACCTCTACTCTGATGTAAATAATATCCCCCACAGTACAGAGCCTTTTTTATTAGGACAAGTACTTGATAATACAGGGCAGCCTATACGCTGGGAGTGGCGAGCAAATAAATTTGCAGATTATCTAATTGCCAATAAATTACAAAAACGTCAATCAGGGCTGAACACTATTTGGTATGTCACTATTAACTTAGTACCTAACCACTTAGATAAACGTGCACATAAATATTTACCTTATGTACAGCAAGCTGCGGCGAAGTATGGTGTTGAACCTTCCCTGATCCTTGCCATTATGCAAATTGAATCCAGCTTCAACCCCTATGCGGTAAGTAGCTCAGATGCACTAGGCTTAATGCAAATTATGCCAGCAACAGCCGGACGAGATGTATTTCGTATGCAAGGTAAATCAGGGCAGCCAAGTCGCAGTTACTTATTTGATCCGGCAAATAATATCGATGTTGGTACAGCGTATATCTCGATATTACAAAATAGCTACTTAGGTGACATTAAAGATCCCGTTTCTCGTCGCTATGCGGTGATACAGGCTTACAATGGCGGTGCGGGTAGTGTGTTACGCATCTTCCATAGTGATAAGAAAAAAGCAGCCGCGATGATTAATAACTTAGCGCCAACGGAAGTTTATACGACATTGCGCAATAAACATCCGGCCGACCAATCACGGCGTTATCTTGAAAAGGTAAGCACCGCGCAACGTAACTATCGTTAACCATTATTATGGTTAAAAATAAAGCTTACCCAATCAATTTGGGTAAGCTTTTTTTGTTATCAGTGCCCTACTTTTGTTCACTTCGCTACATTTTTTCTTTATTGCTCTGCGACAACAAAAATCACTTCAGTACTCTTTTTACTCATTCTGTGAAAAAAAGAGTCTTTTATTAATCAATAAGATTAAAAAAACAGCGATTGAACAGTTTTGTGATAAATAACGTTGACGAAGACGGTGAGATCGGGTTTAATACGCCCCGTTGCCCGGATAGCTCAGTCGGTAGAGCAGGGGATTGAAAATCCCCGTGTCCTTGGTTCGATTCCGAGTCCGGGCACCATATTTCTTTTGTTCGTCAGTGAGTTAAGTCACTGAGAGGGCAAACAAAAGCTAAAACATAAGTTTACGCAGATTATCTGTTGTTAAAATGTTATTTAAAGCTTTAAATAAACAGTCTTGCTCAATCAAGGCTGTTTTTTTATTTGTCTCTTTTACTTTCTTTCCTAATCACTGTCAAATCTAGATACGCCTCCTGTTATTCTTATCACATCAATTCCGCTTCAAGTATATCTCGCAAGTTATCAACACTTTCATACCTTATATCAATTAAATATGTCATTAAAGATGCAGCCCTATGCGCTTACCATTTGGTAACGTCACATCTATAGAAAGTTCGCCACCTAAAGCTTTTATATAGCGCTTTAACGTTGATAGCTTTGGATCGTTATCAACATTCTCAAGCTTAGCTATAGAGGGTTGAGAAATACCAAGCGATTGAGCCAACTCTGTTTGCGAAAGGTTTAATTCCTCACGAATTTTAGCGAGTGTGATTTCACGGCGAATTTCTTCTGCTCGGGTTTCAATTTTTGCCAGTGCTTCGGCTGATTGTTTTTTAAGTAGTTTACCTAAAGTGGACATGTTATTTCTCCTGCTCTAATAGAGGTGCAGTATATTCAGCATCGGCTATTTTGATTAATTTCTTATAGAAACGAGTTTCATCTTTCCTTTTTTATCACCAGCACATAGCACAATACCACGGCGAATGAGATCAAATGCAAAACACGCTCTAATTGGATGACCACCAACCTGAATTCTCAGTTCCTTCATATTCGGATATTTTGAACCCTTTAGTGTATCAACTTGAGGGCGACCAAGATTAGGGCCATCCTCACGCAAAAATCATTAACACCGCCAATACTTCAATTTGTATCTCTTCATCTTGTTCTTCAAACCAAGAATCAAACAAATCTCTCGTTAGTATTTCCCACATAAGTCATTATAACCTCTAGATTATATTGTCAATATATTAGTAATTCATAGTGTGTTATGAAAGTCTGGACTTCGATTAACAATTATTATATTTAAAAATATATAAATCTATTTTTATTTAACTTAATAAATTAAATTATTAATGTAATAATATATTCTAAATAATACATTGCCTTATTTTAATATAGCTCTGCTATTTTCTCTCTGTTATACTTTCCTTCTCTTCTCGGACTAGCATATGTATTTATGGGATTAATAATTCAAGAGCAATGTGTTATTGTTGATCATAATTGCCCCGACTGGCTAATAACTCAGTCTGAAGGGAATCCAACTATTGATTATACAGATGGCTTAAAAGTTTATGCTATTTTTAAAAGACAATTCCTTTCAGGTAAAAGAAGACGTAATAGAAAACAACGTCAACTGGGGGATAATTGTCCTTTAATTTATGCTTTGAAAAAAAAGGATGATTTATATACAAATATTTCTAGCATAAAAAAACTCAATGATAGCTTCAAAGTTATTTGTAATAAATTTATGGAATTAGAACCTAAAGGATATCAATTAATAATATCAATGCCTTCAGCCCATAATATTAGCCATATTATCGCAAAACGTTTAGCAAAAAAATTTAATGCCACACATTTAACTGATATTTTAAGAAAAATAACAGTCGATAATGCTTTTCAACTTCTTGATAGAGCGGATGTTAGTATTGAAGAAGCCAAAAGTCTTAGTTTCAAAATTAAATTACAAGCAAAAGAAGTTGGACTTAAAGGAGGGTTTTCACTAAAAAGTATCCCTACTGAGTTTAGGAATATATTTCCACCATTTGTTTTAAACACACAAGCATCATCCAATACTGAAAAAATCAGAATATTACTTGTCGATGATCTTATGGCTACAGGAACAACATTAACTACAGCTAGGGATATCATTGCACAACAGTATCCAAATGCCATTATACATGCTATCTGCCTATTCAGTTCAATAAAAAAACAAAACAAAAAAACTTGATAATATCAAGATAAACGGGTATAAAGGCGTTATAGAGTGTGCTTGAGTCTCCCCGCTCTTAAAATCCAGATGAGACCCGCGTAAGCACCTGACTGAGGTCAGCTTGTAAAGAGCAAGTATCAGTCGATTAGGCAGCGGCTAATCCTTCAACACATATTGTTGTCGTAGAGAAATATCAAAAGGAGAACTTAGGTTCTCCTTTTACTTTTAATCTTATGTGAAAAATTAACAAAGCATTCTTCCTTTCAAATTTCGTTACGACTATTTATCACGCCCTTTATAAATACTTCTTAAAACCCTCTACTGTTACAAAAATGGTCATCCCTATAAAAAAATTGAGTAATCAGAAACTAATTTTGTAATAAAAACACACTATTTACGCCATAAATATACAGAAGAGAGCCTAAACTCTCTCTTTCTGCATCCAATAAATATTTATTTTATTGATTTCAATAAAGTATCAAAAACTTCATTCTGTGATGCTCTAATCCTTTTTCCTTTTGGAGTAATAAAGGTCACTTCTTTTCTACTATGACTACAAGCAGTACTAACTGTACTGCTTGTCTTCACGAGTCTCAATATCAGAACCTCATTCTAAAGCGCTAACGCACGATTGAAAATAAAGTGACTAGCTCCTGCGAAGCACCGCATATTACCCTCCTACTGACCATTTGATATTAATTGGAATTTGAAGGCTTAAAGTTGTTGTATGGATATCATTGTACTTTGGTCTATGACAAAAGAAACTGAGTTAGCCGGAAAACCACACCTTATACCGCGCCCCTGAAAGATGGGTTTTACGACGCACCTGATAAAAACGTCTTAAAGTGTTTTATGACTACACGAATAATTTGATAAAGGGAACATACACTATATTTATAATCAAAATAAAAAATATTTATTATATTTATACAAACAACCAACCCTATACATTCATAATTAAAATATTTTATATTTATTATATTACTATTTATAATATAGACTTAGCGACTATATTAATTATAAGTTCTCTTATTAAAAACAAAACAACAAATAATTAACAAGCAACATATTAATTAAAGGCAAAACTATTCTTAAAATGATATATTTTGATCTATATCACAGTATAATTCGGGTGTTTAATTATATTAATTTATAGTTGTTATATAGGTCTTAATAATTAACGGATGCGAAAATGGAAAATAATAATCGATTTTGGCCACATATAAGACGTATTACACATATAATGATGTTTTCACATCGTTCATGTTTTGATTTTAATCTTTTCAACGCTCAAAGATAATCTCTCTATTGGCATCCATCACGTGGTTTGCATATTACCAGCGTATGGATAGTCAACCTCTTTACCATTATAAATCACATTTTATGTGACTATAATGAATTCTTATTGATCATTCATATTCCTGGTTTTTATGCATAGTAATGTGCAGTTAATTAGTTCTTATTATTGGTAATTTTGCTAAAAACATATTACTAAAATTATAAAAACCATCATTCTATACATTATTTTTATACGTGATGACATAAATATAAACGTGATTTTTATAACTCGACACTCTATCGAGGGAAAAAACTCGCATTTATAAAAATAAAAAACTGAAATATTTTCACTTAATATTTCAGCGGGAACTTTTTACCAAAAAAAGGTATTAAAAATGGAAAGTTATAAAATAGCGGTCAGCTACGACATGTCTGACTATATTTCAACCCACCGTGAATGTGTCGATATTCTACATACTGATTTTTCTGATGTTGCCGTGATTATTATTTCACTTGATGACATTCAGAATGGAAAGCTTAATTTAATTGAAAAAAATAGCTTTGAACAGCCTATTTTTGCCGTTATTAATAAAGATGAAGTTATCCCTGCTAATATTATTAATCGATTAACTGGTGTAATTGATTTAAATAAAAAAAATAGTGAGTTATATAATAAACAACTAGAAACTGCAGCGTTAAAATATGAAGAGAGTCTATTACCTCCTTTTTTCGGCAGCTTAAAAAAATACGTTGAACAAGGAAATTCAGCTTTTGATTGTCCTGGGCATCAAGGAGGTGAATTTTTCCGCCGTCATCCTCTAGGTAACCAATTTGTCGAGTATTTTGGTGAAAACTTATTCCGCTCTGATTTATGTAATGCCGATGTTTCTATGGGTGATCTGCTGATCCACGAAGGTGCCCCATGTGCCGCACAACAACATGCAGCAAAAGTCTTTAATGCCGATAAAACTTATTTCGTTCTTAATGGTACATCTTCCTCCAATAAAGTCGTTCTTAATGCCTTATTGGCACCAGATGACCTAGTATTATTTGATCGTAATAATCATAAATCAAACCATCACGGAGCATTAATTCAAGCAGGAGCAACGCCTGTTTATCTTGAAGCTGCACGTAACCCATTTGGGTTTATCGGTGGGATTGATGCTCACTGTTTTGAAGAAAAATATCTTCGTAAACTCATCAAAGAAGTCGCCCCTACACGTGCAAATGAAAAGCGCCCTTTCCGCCTAGCCGTTATCCAATTAGGTACCTATGACGGAACAATATATAACGCACGTCAGGTAGTCGATAAAATCGGACATTTATGTGACTACATTTTATTTGACTCCGCGTGGGTGGGCTATGAACAGTTTATTCCAATGATGAAAGATTGTTCTCCACTTCTACTAGAACTGAATGAAAACGATCCGGGGATCTTAGTTACACAATCTGTACATAAACAACAAGCGGGATTCTCTCAAACCTCACAGATCCACAAGAAAGATCGCCATATTAAAGGTCAAAAACGCTATGTAAATCATAAACGTCTCAATAACGCCTTTATGATGCATGCCTCTACTAGTCCATTCTATCCATTATTTGCAGCTTTGGATGTGAATGCAAAAATGCATGAAGGTGAGTCAGGTAAACGTTTATGGATGAATTGCGTAAAGACAGGGATTGAAACCCGTAAATTACTCCTGAAATCCTGTAAACATATTCGCCCGTTTATTCCAGAAACTATCGATGGTCGTGCATGGGAAGATTTTGATACTGATGAAATTGCCAATGATCTCCGATTCTTTAATTTTGTTCCGGGAGAGCGCTGGCACTCATTTGAGGGATATGAAGAAAATCAATACTTTGTTGATCCATGTAAATTACTACTAACCACCCCAGGTATTAATGCCAAAACAGGAAAATATGAATCATTTGGTGTTCCTGCCACTATTTTGGCGAACTACCTACGTGAAAATAACATTATTCCTGAAAAATGCGATCTTAACTCCATATTATTCCTGCTAACGCCTGCAGAAAGCATGGCGAAAATGCAGCATCTGGTCGCACAAATTGCTCGCTTTGAACAATTACTGGAACAAGATGCCCCACTGAAAGAGGTACTTCCATCCGTATATCATGCCAACCAAACACGTTATCAAGGATACACCATCCGTCAATTGTGCCAAGAAATGCATGATATGTATGTGAAATTTAATGTAAAACAACTGCAAAAAGAGATGTTCCGTAAATCACATTTCCCACAAGTCAGTATGTTACCTCAAGAAGCCAATATCGCTTTTGTGCGTGGCGAGGTGGAGTTAGTTGCCGTGGAAAAAATTGAAGGCCGTATCGCCGCCGAAGGTGCTCTACCTTATCCACCAGGAGTACTGTGTGTAGTGCCAGGGGAAATTTGGGGTGGCTCTGTACAGCAATATTTTCTAGCGCTAGAAGAAGGAATTAATCTATTCCCGGGATTCTCACCGGAATTACAAGGTGTATATATCCGCAATGATGAGGACGGTCGTCTGCGGGCATATGGCTATGTAATTAAGCACTGAGTTAATTAATTTATGCGTGACGGAGTGTGAATAAGCATGCTCCGTCAGCCGGAGAGTAAAACGATGAGTACTTCAAAAAATAAAATGAGTGTATTGCAACTCACTATATTAACTGCGGTGAATATGATGGGTTCCGGTATTATTATGTTACCGACCAAGCTAGCCGAAGTAGGAACCATTTCTATTTTATCTTGGATTGTCACTGCAGTCGGCTCTATGGCTCTGGCCTATGCATTTGCTAAATGCGGTATGTTTAGCCGCCGTAGCGGAGGAATGGGAGGGTATGCCGAGTATGCCTTTGGCAAATCGGGGAATTTTATGGCCAATTATACCTATGGTATTTCCCTGTTAATTGCCAATGTCGCTATCGCAATTTCTGCTGTGGGTTATGGTGCCGAACTGATGGATGCGACAATGACTCCGTTAGGTATTTGTATTGCAACGATTGTTGTATTGTGGATCTGCACAATAGCAAATTTTGGTGGTGCGCGGATCACCGGACAAATAAGCAGCATCACTGTCTGGGGGGTGATCATCCCTGTTGTGGGTATTTCAATTATTGGCTGGTGGTGGTTCAATCCTGAACAATACATTAACTCTTGGAATCCACATAATTTTCCATTCTTTGAAGCAGTAGGCTCTTCTATTGCCATGACCTTATGGGCATTTTTAGGTATGGAATCAGCTTGTGCCAATAGTGAAGCGGTTGAAAATCCTGAAAAGAATGTTCCTATTGCTGTATTAGGTGGCACATTAGGTGCAGCCGTTATTTATATCGTATCAACAAATGTTATCGCAGGTATTGTGCCAAATATGGATCTGGCAAACTCTACCGCGCCATTTGGCTTAGCCTTCTCCCAAATGTTTACCCCAGGTGTTGGGAAAATCATTATGGCGCTAATGATTATGTCTTGTTGTGGATCTTTACTTGGCTGGCAGTTCACCATCGCACAAGTATTTAAGGCGTCATCAGATTCTGGTTATTTTCCAAAAATATTTTCTGCAGTTAGCAAAGCTGATGCCCCGGTAAAAGGAATGTTAGTTATTGTTGTTATTCAATCTGCACTGTCACTGATGACCATCAGCCCATCATTAAATAAACAGTTTAATGTACTCGTCAATCTAGCAGTTGTGACTAATATTATTCCTTACATCCTTTCTATGGCGGCAATGATTATTTTACAAAAAGTCGCCAAAGTGGAACCTCATAAAGCGAGAACCAGTAATATCATCGCATTCATTGGGGCGATTTATAGTTTCTATGCTCTGTATTCATCTGGTGAAGACGCCGTAATGTGGGGGGCATTAGCCACATTCTTGGGATGGACACTATATGGTTTTGTCTCCCCACGATTTGAAATGAAACAAAACCAAGACCTAATGACAAAATAACACACGCTATTCGTTATATTCCTCCCGCATAAAATTTCAGCGGGAGGGACTTTTCTCACAACAAAATAATCAGCATTGACAGGTACTCAATAAGCTACCTGTATGCTCCCCTGTCGTGGAGATAGCAAAATGATGATATCAGAAATCACCAAACCGAAACGAGGACGTCCCCCCAAAAATCATAGTCCTAATACAGATGTAAAAAATATAGTTATTCAAAGTGGTATAGAAATGTTTGCTGAAAAAGGCTATATCAGTTCAGACATTTGTAAGATATTAGAAAAAGTTGGTATCCCGAAAGGATCATTTTATTATTACTTTGGTAGTAAAGAAAAATTTGGTTTAGTCGTCATCCAACATTATGACAACTTTATTTCTAAGCAACTAGATAACTATTTGTCTTATACTGCATTACCTTTCCCCAAAAGACTATTAGCATTTTGTCACATGATAAAATCAGAAATGGAAAAGTATCATTGGCAACGAGGATGCTTAGTAAGTAATCTCATACAAGATATTGTTAATTTACCCATTAGCTATTATAAAATACTGAATAATGTGATTTCTGGATGGCAGAAAAAGGTAGAAAATTATCTTCTAGAAGCACAAAAATATAAGTTTATATCTAAAAACATTGATTGTAGACAAATGGCTATTTTTTTCTGGATGGGTTGGCAAGGAGCAATAATGCAAGCAAAACTAACCCGCTCTAATCAGCCACTAGATATATTTATCTCTATTTTTATGGCGCAGGTGTTTGATATTCCTCAACATGAACTAGAAATTACTAAAAATAGAATAATTTAATATCTCTATACTTAATATACTGAGTTTATAATTAACTAATAGTTAACTATTATTTATAACAGAAAATTAGATTTATATATTCAAATGATAAATATATCATCATCTAAATAATATATTGAATTAAAAACTGTTTCGTGAGAGAAAATATATACTAAAACTCAACTTTAAACATCCATGTAAAAATCTTCTTATTTAATAAATAGTATATAGGTAATAGCTTGATAACAGGTCATAACTGCTTCTATGATAGTTATGACCTCAAAAATTATTACCGCTCTTGTAATGCCTGCTTCATTCTTGTTATAGGTTTAATCAAATATTGGAAAACCGTTTTCTCACCTGTTTTAATATCAACACTGGCGATCATACCCGGAATAACAGGAAGCTCTTTTCCATTTTTATCCGTAAGATGACTGCTTTGAGTTGTGACCAATACGCGATAAAAAGCTTCATCTTGATTAAGTTTTAAATCACTAGGTCTTTTTTGATCATGCAATGTATCTGGGCTTACCAAAGTCACGACGCCTTCTAACCCACCATAAATCGCATAATCATAAGCAGTCAATTTTACTAATGCAGGCATACCAGCACGTACATAGGCCACATCTCGAGGACTAATATAAGCTTCAACTAATAACTGATCTTCTAAAGGAACAATTTCCATTATATCCTGCCCTGCTGAAATTACTCCACCAACTGTATTAATACGGATATTTTTCACAATACCTCTTAATGGTGCACGTATTAAAGCACGTTCAACAGGATCAGCTCGCCCTGCCATATTTTCCCTTGCTTGAGCTAATTCCGCTTCTGTTTTAACTAATTCAGCCCCAGCTTCAGTTAAATATTTATTTTTCTTTTCATCTATTTGTAATTGAATATCGGCTGATTGCCTCTCCATTCTTAATAATTCCACAGCAGACATTGCACCTTGTGCAACTATTGGCTTAGTGATAGAAATTTCTCGGTCTAACAATGCTTTACTTTGTTGTAAATTGTCTATTCCTGATTTCAATGCGTCTTTACGTATCTTGTATACTGTTGTTTCACGAGTTACTAATTCTGTTGATAAACCTTCTGGAAAGCTAAGCTCAGTAGAATAAGCCTCCGCTTTAAGTCGTGCTCGTATTGCTTCTAGATTAGCAACTTTTGCTTCACTTTCTCTTAAGATAGCCGATGTTCGAGTATCATCTAACGTTAATAATACTTGACCTTTTTCAACTATATCCCCTTCTTTAACTTGCATACTTTTTAATATGCCAGCATCCAATGTTTGGATTATCTGCTCGCGACTGCTAGGAATAATACTGCCTTGACCACGAGTTACCTCTTCAAGATTACTATTCCATGCCCAAATAACGAAAATAACCATAAAGATCAGCAATATTGTGATCATCATAAAACTTTTATGATGTTTTTCATTCTGAAGTGCTGCATGCAAGTCATTTAGAAGTGCTAAGTCCTTATTAGAAAGAACCTCTTTAGTATGACTTGAAGGCATCAGGTGTTTTTTATTTAGTTCATTCATTTCACATTCCCAATCTTACTTAGCTATTTTGGTTTTTTGAGTGAGCAGTTATTTGTTTTTCTGTTTCATTTTTAGCTAACTGCTGTAAAACCGCATCTCTGGGACCATCCATCACAACTTTGCCGTTATCAACAACAATTATTCGATTGACAATACTCAGTACCTGAGGTCGATGAGTAACAACCAATAATGTCTTTGAGCGACACCATGCTGAAATGGCATTTAATGCCTGAATTTCTGAATATTGATCAAGCCCCGTTGTTGGTTCATCAAGTAAAACAATTTTGGGATTTCTCAACGTCATTCTAGCCAAAGCAACAATTTGTTTTTGTCCACCAGAAAGACCTAACCCATTTTCTCCCAAGGACATATCTAATCCCCTAGGATGTTTTTTAATAACTTTATCCAAACCAAACCGCTTCAGTGCCACAATCAAATCTTGATCACTAGAGAAGCCATCCATACGGGCTAAATCAAGATTTTCTCTTAAACTACCTAAAAATAACCTTGGCTCTTGTTCTAATAACAAAACCTGATTACGCAAATAATGAGGATCTATTTGGCGAATATCGACATCATCTAGTGTGATACTCCCTTGCTCTGCAGGATATAACCCAGCTGCTAATTTTAAAGTCGTTGATTTACCACTGCCAATACGCCCAAGTATTCCAACTTTTTCACCTGGCTTTATTTCAAATGATAAATTTTTCACTACACTGCTACTATCTTGGTTATAAGCAAATGAAACATTTTGGAATTTTATATTTCCATTTATTTGTTTTAACGTAATATATTTCCTAGCTGGTTCACGTTCTGATGGTCGCTCAACAATGCCATTAACACCTTTTAATGCGACCCAAGCCTGTTGAAAGCGCACGGCTAACCCCGCAATCTGTCCTAATGGTGATAACGCTCTACCAGATAAAATAACCGTTGCGATTAACGCCCCCATTGTAATTTTACTTGCAGGATCATCGCTATGAATCAAATAAGTACCAATAATAACTAAAAATATCGTATTTAACTGTTGCATCATTACTGCAAAATAAATAACAAAATTACTGATGTTTTTAACTTTCATTGATGAAGATGCTGTTTTTGCTGTGTAATAATCCCAACGCTTTTGCGCCCAATTCATGGCATTATTCGTTTTTAATGTTTCTATGCCTTCAATCGCTTCTACAGCTAATCCTTGCCTTTGAGATGATTCCTTCATCGATTCATTAATATATTTGGATAAAGGGATCTGAGCTAAAAGTCCGACAATAATAACCAATGGAATTATCGTAAGTGGCACAAAAGCTAAATAGCCTCCAACAAGCGCAATTACAGATACAAATAAAATTAAAAAAGGCATATCAACTAATGTTAATAAACTCGCGCTCGTCATAAAATCACGGACAGATTCAAAATCTCGTAAATTATTAACATAGGAGCCAGATGATATAGGTTTTTCCTGTAACTTAAGATTTGTGACCTTTCTAAATAAAGCAGAACTGATAATTAAATCAGCTTTCTTACCAGCAATATCAGTTAACCGGCCTCGGAGCATTTTAGCTGTAAATTCAAATAATATTGCAATAATTACCCCGATACTTAAAACCCAGAGTGTTTGATATGATTTATTAGGTATTACTCTGTCATAAACATTCATGACGTATAATGAACTAACAAGTGCCAAAAAATTAATAACAAAAGTAGCAAGAATGATTTGATAGTAATACTTTTTAAAGCGCCATATAACTTTAAAAAACCATGCTTTAGGCATCGTATATTCAGGCAATTCTGAACGAACATCTTCTGTAATACGTGGCTTAATGAACCAGCAATAACCTAAATATTTTTCACTTAATTCAGATTGTGTTAACCATATAGATAAACCATCTACTTGCTGAATTTTATATTTACGTTGTCCAGTTTCATCAAATGAAACTTCGGTTAAAACAGCACTCTCTTCATTTTTTAATAATAATAATACTGGCATAGCTAGAGAGGGAATATCATCTAATAATCGTTGTGATAATGTATTTTCAAATCCTTCACTTTTCAGATATTCAACCAGTGATGAAAAATCAATTCCCATCTTTGTAGTACGGATTGTATGTGCAGTCAGTGTAGCCACAGATAAATGTGTGCCTAATAACTGGGTTGTAAGAGAAAGACCTTCTATGATCAATTTCATAACTACAATATTTACCTTAATTTATTAGTGAGTGTGTGAATTAAGTGCCCAGTGCGAAAGTTTTCCTTGTGCATACAAATAATCAAGCATCCCGTACCTAAGATCACTCAATGTCGTGGCATAAGATAATTCAACATCAGATAACTCTTTTTCTGCATTCAAAACATCTAACAAAGAACGGCGTGCAACATTAAATTGCAATTGATAAAAATCGACTACTTTTGTCGATGATAAAATTTGTGCATCTAATATCTTCAATTTTTGAGTACTTTTTTGGATATTAATTACTGATAAACGTCTTGCTTCTTCAATATCTCTAATCACTCTATCCATTCTCTGTTGTGCCGCGTTTAACTGACTTACTTTTTCATCAATAGAATATAATGATGAAAAATTAATAATGTCCCATGTCACATCAATGCCTATCTGACGATCATCTTTAGTTATATTTCCAGTTAAATTAATTCTTGGTAATTGTTTTTTATTTTCTACTTTAACGCCCATTTTTTTAGCATCGATATCAGCCTGACTCACGAGATAAGCTGGATTTTGATTATTATTTTCCGCAGTGAATTCGCTATACATATCACTGACCGTCATTCCATCAAAAGGATTGACAAGATCGCTTTCACCAACGGGGAAACCCGTATATTTTGATAACGTACTTAACGTTGTCATTAATTCTTTTTCATAATAGTTAATATCTTGTTCTACTAATATTTTTCTTGCTTCTGCCTGAACATATTCAGAAACACGCCCTTCATCATTACGGGCTATCACATTTAATTCAGATATAATCTTATTATGTCTATCTAAACTTTTTTTCTTTACCGCAATAGATTCTTTAGCTAGCAATGCTTTTAAATAGAGATCTGATATGGTGTAAGCGACATTTTCTTTCGTTTCGCTATATTTAAATTGATAATAGAGTTGTTCTTTTTCATTACGTTCAACATCATTTTCTATTCCACCGAAAGAATAGATATTTAATTCACCTCTTAATCCTGGAATAAAACTATTATTGTCATAGTCGCTTTTATCTCTATGATATTGTCCTAATAATTTATTTCCAGTTACGCTTATTACGGGAAAATGTTGAGCTCTAGTCTGATTAACTTTTGCAACGGCTATATCTATATCAGCTTTAGCTTCTAATAACTCCGGTGCATTATTTAATGAATTATTTAATATATACTTTAAAGAGTTTGCATGTGAATTAAATAATACACCTCCTAAAATAACAAACGTTATTATTTTGAGTTTATTTATAGAAAACACAGATATTACCTCTAATAAGAAAATATAATCTAAATATAAAAGTTTTATGATTAGATAATAAGGCTGCCCGAAAGAGCAGCCTTAGATTTAATTACAACAGATAATTAAATAACGCCTCCATTATCGATAATATTATTATCAATATAGACATTAGCACCACTTGCACTGCTATAAAGAGTGTAAGTATGTTCAGTACCATCTAATGCGGTTGCTTTTGTTGTAGTGGCAGTAGCTGTAAATGTACCTAAACCTCCAGCACCATCGGCACCTAAATCCACCTTATCATTAGCATCACCGGAAATATAAATCGTTGAATTTGCATTCATTCCCAACACATCAGATGCGGTTAACTTAATAGTCTGAGAGCTATTGTCCACTTTCAACTCACTGTTAACCGTCATATCGACTTTTTCGAAATTAGCAATACCTTCATCAGTCTTAGTGGCCATATTTACCGTAATCGTACCTGATAAGACTAAAGTATCAGTTCCCTCTCCCCCATTAATATATCCCTGATTACCTATAGGTGAAGGATCATAATCTTTTGTCAAAATCACAGTATCATCGCCAGCACCCGCATCAACTGTCAGATTTTTACCAATTGTGCCTAATTTTATGGTGTCATTGCCATCTTCACCATTCACTAATGTCGCGCTAACAGAATCCCCCATAACACCAGCAGTAGCATCAAACACATCATCTCCTGCCCCTAGTGAAATAGTTGTGTTATACGCACCTTCAGTGACAGTAACCGTATCATTGCCATCCCCCATAGAAACAGTGGCACCACCATAAATCCACCCAGCAGTTAGAGTGTCTGTATTATCACCAACAGAAACATTACCAGTCAGATTTTTAGTGATAGTGATATTATCACTACCATATCCACCTAAAATTTCACCGGAGACAGAACCATAAATAGTGACAGTATTAACATCTGTGACCGCATCAATGTTATTGTCATTACCTAAGCTTAAATTACTGCCATCCTGATAAACAGAAAGATACTCATTTGGCATATTTGACTTATCTTGAGTACCACTACCCAGATCTAATAAACCGGACAATTCGGTATTATTTTGATCATTGGCATCACCTTGAGTAAAGGTATCACTACCTGAGCCAAGATAGATTTGACCAGCATTGGTTACCCCTGTACGTTTAATCGTAACGGTATCATTACCAGATTCCATAAAGAGATAACTACCAGCATACATAGAACGTAACGCTGTATTCATGCCGTCCATAGTAAAGGTATCATTACCTTCACCAGCATAGACTCGTGTATTGGTTAACATATTACCGCGGATCACCATCAGGTCATCACCAGCACCTAAATCAACAGTTGTAATACTTTGATTACCATCTGTTTTTGTGCCATCAGGTCCATTATCCTGCGAGTTAGCAAGATTGCTGTATGATGAAGTTTCGCTACCATCCTGATAATAACCAACATAAATCGTATCATTGTAATCTGTCGTTAGCTTAGGATCTTTTTTACCGCTATCAACTCCGATGGTATATCCAAAGTCCCCATTTTCAGCCACTGATGAGGATAATGAATACTTCAGTGTAAAATCGCCGTCCAGATTACGTAATGAAATAGGGTTGCCATCATAAATAACCCCCGTAGCAGAAGCACCTGCATTATTTGCTGTATCAGTTACAGCGGTAGCGTTATTAGATGTTCCCGTAATGGTTGCAACAACTTTCTCCATACCTTCAGCATTAAATGCATTTTGGTTAGCTTCCATTGTTGGATCAACTATAAATGAAACACTCTTAGATCCAGCAGGAATAACAACCGTTACAGTTGAAGCTCCATCATAGGTTACTTTACCAGTGTCCCCATGTAGGGCGATTTTCCCATCATGCTGAGAGCCTGCAAGCGTTGAATAATCCGGCGCACTTGCATGACCTGCATCATTTGTTAAGGTTATGGTTACGGTCACATCCTGTGCTGCAACATAATCTAGAGCAACGGTATATACTAATCCGGTAGTATCATCCTTGTCCTCTATTGTTGCAGGAACTTCTGTTATTTCACCCGAAACAGAAGCATCAGCACTAATCTTATCTCCATTGTCATTTACTGATGTTGTATCAACACTAATACTCACTGTCGGTAGCACATCTGTTTTGGACGTTGCTGTTGCTGGAGCACTTTCATTACCGCTTGGATCTTTAGCTATTGCGGTTACTTCACTGTTATCTTTTACATTATCAGATGGAATAGCGGTGTTATTGCCCTGACTGTCTGGGATCAAATTAGGATCACTAGATGTCCAACCATTATCCCCTTTCTCCATTGTTACAGTCTGTTTATCCCCTTTTTCATCTTCAAAGGTAATTTCTACCGTATCGCCTTTGTTGGCATCCCCTGGCAGTTCAACAGAAACAGAGCCATTATCCTCAGCATTTAATACAGGGGTAGATGGGGCAACGGTATCTACAGTGAAGTCCGTTGCTTTACCTTCACCACTCGTGTTACCTGCGGGATCTGTAATTTCTGCTTTAACAGAATAATTACCATCCGGGGTTGCTTTATCTGCAGGGATAGTCACATCGGCTTTACCTGCCGTCACTTCATCTGCAGTCAGTGTGTGTTCAACGGTGTCGGTTGAGCCGTCTGGTTTAGTAATAGTGAGTGTCAGTGTGTCACCTGCCGCACTACCTCCCGGTACAGTCACTTCGGTCTGTACGCCATCTTTTAGCTCGTCAGCATTTACCCCGTCCGTAGCTTCTGGAATGGTCACTACAGGTGTTGTATCCACCACACCATCACCGTCTGTGTCTCCCGGAATTTGCGTATCAACCATAAAGTCCGTAGGTTTACCCTGACCACTGGTATTACCCGCTGGATCAGTAATTTCTGCGGTAACAGAATAGTTACCGTCTGCTGTCACTTTATCTGCGGGAATTGTCACATCGGCTTTACCTGCCGTCACTTCATCTGCAGTCAGTGTGTGTTCAACAGTATCAGTTGATCCATCTGGTTTGGTAATAGTGAGTGTCAGTGTGTCACCTGCCGCACTCCCCCCCGGTACAGTCACTTCGGTCTGTACGCCATCTTTTAGCTCGTCAGCATTTACCCCGTCAGTGGCTTCTGGAATGGTCACCACCGGTGTGGTATCCACCGTACCATCACCATCTGTATCGCCCGGAATTTGTCCATCAACAGCAAAATCTACTTTGTTTCCTGGTTTGACTGGATTATTACCTTGAGTTAAGCTGACATCGACACTGTTTTGGCCGTTTTGTACCGCATCTTTAGGAATATCAACAGATACTTTACCCGCAGCAGCTTCATCTTTAGTGACTGTATGCGTTACGGTTTCAGTGGTTTTGTCTGGGCGAGTGACCGTTAAGGTGATTTCCGCCCCTTCAACCGTACCCGCTGGCAAGGTAACTTCCGCTTGTAAGCCGTCTTTCAGTTCATCCGCATTCGCATAACCATCAGCCACTTCTGGGATAGTCAGTACAGGCGCATCAGCGACACCGTCCGTTTTCGAGGTCACCGTTGATGGGTCACTTTCGTTGCCACTCGGATCTTTGGCAATCCCTGTTACTTCACTGTTGTCTTTTACATTATCCGCAGGAATAGTCGCTTTATCGCCGTTGCTGTCTGGGATCAACGCCGGTGTATCAGATGTCCAACCGTTATCCCCTTTTTCTAAGGTAACCGTGTGCTTATCACCCTTTTCATCTTCAAAGGTAATTTCTACCGTATCACCTTTATTGGCATCTGTTGGTAAGTCAACTGAAACCGAACCATCGTCCTCTGCTTTTAATACAGGAGCCGACGGTGCCACTGTATCGACAGCAAAGTCAGTAGGTTTACCTTGACCACTGGTATTACCTGCCGGATCAGTAATTTCTGCGGTAACAGAATAGTTACCATCTGCTGTCACTTTATCTGCGGGGAT
>NZ_CAWQNB010000037.1:0-156029 GCF_963896135.1 Proteus sp. G2609
GTTGGGTAGGGGAGCGTTCTGTAAGCCTGCGAAGGTGTACTGTGAGGTATGCTGGAGGTATCAGAAGTGCGAATGCTGACATAAGTAACGATAATGCGGGTGAAAAACCCGCACGCCGGAAGACCAAGGGTTCCTGTCCAACGTTAATCGGGGCAGGGTGAGTCGACCCCTAAGGCGAGGCTGAAAAGCGTAGTCGATGGGAAACGGGTTAATATTCCCGTACTGGTGGTAACTGCGATGGGGGAACGGAGAAGGCTAGGTTGTCCGGGCGACGGTCGTCCCGGTTCAAGCAGGTAGGCAGAGTGATTAGGCAAATCCGGTCACTTAATGCTGAGATGTGATGACGAACCACCAAGGTGGTGAAGCAATTGATGCCCCGCTTCCAGGAAAAGCCTCTAAGCTTCAGGTTACCAACAATCGTACCCCAAACCGACACAGGTGGTCAGGTAGAGAATACTCAGGCGCTTGAGAGAACTCGGGTGAAGGAACTAGGCAAAATGGTGCCGTAACTTCGGGAGAAGGCACGCTGGCGGTAGGTAAAGTCCCTCGCGGACGGCGCTGAAGCCAGTCGAAGATACCAGCTGGCTGCAACTGTTTATTAAAAACACAGCACTGTGCAAACACGAAAGTGGACGTATACGGTGTGACGCCTGCCCGGTGCTGGAAGGTTAATTGATGGGGTTAGCGCAAGCGAAGCTCCTGATCGAAGCCCCAGTAAACGGCGGCCGTAACTATAACGGTCCTAAGGTAGCGAAATTCCTTGTCGGGTAAGTTCCGACCTGCACGAATGGCGTAATGATGGCCAGGCTGTCTCCACCCGAGACTCAGTGAAATTGAACTCGCTGTGAAGATGCAGTGTACCCGCGGCAAGACGGAAAGACCCCGTGAACCTTTACTATAGCTTGACACTGAACATTGAGCCTTGATGTGTAGGATAGGTGGGAGGCTTTGAAGTGTGGACGCCAGTCTGCATGGAGCCAACCTTGAAATACCACCCTTTAACGTTTGATGTTCTAACCTAGGCCCATAAACTGGGTCGGGGACCGTGTCTGGTGGGTAGTTTGACTGGGGCGGTCTCCTCCTAAAGAGTAACGGAGGAGCACGAAGGTTGGCTAAGCATGGTCGGACATCATGCGGTTAGTGCAAAGGCATAAGCCAGCTTGACTGCGAGAGTGACGGCTCGAGCAGGTACGAAAGTAGGTCTTAGTGATCCGGTGGTTCTGAATGGAAGGGCCATCGCTCAACGGATAAAAGGTACTCCGGGGATAACAGGCTGATACCGCCCAAGAGTTCATATCGACGGCGGTGTTTGGCACCTCGATGTCGGCTCATCACATCCTGGGGCTGAAGTAGGTCCCAAGGGTATGGCTGTTCGCCATTTAAAGTGGTACGCGAGCTGGGTTTAGAACGTCGTGAGACAGTTCGGTCCCTATCTGCCGTGGGCGTTGGAAGATTGAGAGGGGTTGCTCCTAGTACGAGAGGACCGGAGTGAACGCACCACTGGTGTTCGGGTTGTCATGCCAATGGCATTGCCCGGTAGCTAAGTGCGGAAGAGATAACCGCTGAAAGCATCTAAGCGGGAAACTTGCCTCGAGATGAGTCTTCCCTGTCGCTTTAAGCGACCTAAAGGAACGTTTAAGACTAAGACGTTGATAGGCTGGGTGTGTAAGCGTAGCGATACGTTGAGCTAACCAGTACTAATGAACCGTGAGGCTTAACCTGACAACACCGAAAGTGTTTTGTCAGAGAGACGAAACGATGAAGTCAGCTTGTTCAAGATTGAATTACTGGTTATAGACTGTGATAACAGAAGATAACGGGTAATTAAAACCGAATTTGCTTGGTGGCCATAGCGCGGTGGTCCCACCTGATCCCATGCCGAACTCAGAAGTGAAACGCCGTAGCGCCGATGGTAGTGTGGGGTCTCCCCATGTGAGAGTAGGGAACTGCCAAGCATTAAATAAGACGAGAAAGCCAACCCAATGGGTTGGCTTTTTTGCATTTGATATTTTTTATTCTCAATTTTATCCTTTAACTAAGGAAAAGAGTTATTTCAATTGCTGATAGAGTAAACTGCCAGCAGCTGCTCCTGCCACATCATAAGCAAAATCATGCCAGCTCCATCCCGTACCTTGTGGTCGACTATCATAAAGCTCTTTAGCGACGCCTAAACTTATTGAAAAGGATAAGCCAATAACTAATCCTTCTCGATAAGAATAGTTCTGATGATCTGCGTAAGCATTAGCTCCTGCGGAGGCTACCATAGAAAATAAAAAATGCTGTGCTTTATCTTTTCCTTGCCAATTATCATTGGCAACATGAAAGGATTGACAACCATTTAACGTGACGAGTGAAAGTAAAACTATCAGATAGAAGCTATTACGCTTTAGTTTCATATAATATCCACGCCTTATTACTATATCTTGATCGCTAGATAGTTAAGCTTAAATCTTAATAAGTTGAAGTATAGTGGATTATAGCGACAAAAAAGCCTTACTTATTTTAAGTAAGGCTTATAAATAGAGCTTAGCAGTATAGTTAAATTAGAGTATACGACTAATTAGTCTATCAACACGGATACGCCGTAAGCGTTTAATTAATTTTTTCACTTTTAGAGGGTAAAATTTAATACTCTCTAATTGTTGATAGCTTTTAACAATCAGTGTTTTTTCTCTGATACAAGCTAACTCTTTATGGCGTTGTTCATGTAATTCATGATGTGGATCGTGAATTAAGATGGCATTTTCAAGATCTAATCCCCAAGCTCGAGGGTTTAGATTATTACCTGTAATCAATTGCCACTCATCATCAACCCACATGCCTTTTAAATGATAGGTATTATCACCGTCTTTCCAAAGCCTTACTGTTAATTGGTCATTATCAATAAAACGTTGGAAACGTTGGGTGAATTTACGAAGATTAATCTCATACAAATAAGGCAAAGCACCGATTATTTTAAAGGGCTCTTCTGGCGGAATATAAAAGTCATTTGCCGTTTTATCACCAATAATAATCTCAACCTGTTTACCATTTCTCAGTAAATGACTAATTTGGCGCACCAAAATAGCAGGTAAATTAAAATAAGGTGTACAAATAACCAACTTTTCTTCAGTCACGGCCATGAGGTGGGAGATAGTCTTATTCAAGATATTTTTCTTGCCTAAGCCGACTAATGGAGTCACTGTTAACTGATTATTTGAGGCATTTCCTTTTATATCGTAACCATCATGTGTGCGTAAATTAAAGCGGAATTGACGGATACAATTTTTAATTTCTGCACAACGCACTCTCTCTTCTGAATCAAGACGTTGAATAGCATCTGATTGCAAAAGGCTATCGACAATGAATTGCTTCATTGTGTTTGCGAGTTCAGCATTATGAATGATGTGATATCTGTCATAACGGTATTTATCAAGTTTATGCAAATAGACGTTATTAATACTTGCACCACTGTAAATAACCGTATCATCAAAGATAAACCCTTTTAGATGTAATACGCCTAATGCTTCACGTGTATTAACAGGAATACCATAAATAGGGACGTCAACATCAGGATGCTGTTGTGCAACTTTATGATACCAATCTGCATTTGTTGCATCAGCAGAGACACCTATACGACCGCGTTGAGCACGATGCCAATCAACAATAACGGTGATGGAAAGTTCAGGACGTTGCTGTTTTGCGGTATAAAGTGCTTCAAGGATCTCCTCGCCCGCTTCATCATGTTCTAGATAGAGTGCGGTAATAAAAATCTCTTTTTGAGCTTGCGCGATATATTTCAATAAGGTGCTGCGAAACGCGGATGTCTGATAAAGCGTTTCAACATCAGCAACTGACTGAGCTAATTTAGGCAGTTGTGCAAGGTGTTGTTGATGCTTAGCAAGTTTTAGTTTAGACAACATCACAGTGCTTATTTCTCTTGTTTATGATGACTAAAAGAGTCATCTTCTATGTAAAAAATTCTGTAACCGATCTTCTGATCATAACATTAGTTATATAGGATGTACGCATAAAATCATCTTATAGAGTGAATTTCTCTTAGGATGTGTGAATAATCACATTCAGAAATTTTCTATTCGCGATTTTATCACTATACATCACTGAGAGGATCAAGAAGCAAGTTGAGATTGACTATTCCTTCATCAAACTGTACTTCCACAGAAAACCCTAATTTTTTAGCAAGACTTATCATATTACGATTTTCAGGCATGGTAATGGCAGTTAACCGTTTGATGCCATGCGCCTTAGTATAGTTGATTAATTTCATCATTAATTGGTGACCCAGTGTATTACCTTTTAAATCAGAGCGTACCAGAATAGCAAATTCAGCCTGTTGATTATCAGGATCTGCCATAGCTCGAGCAACACCAATAATTTCTGGATCATCGTGAGGGTGGCGAATGGCGACAAAAGCCATCTCACGATCGTAATCAATTTGTGTCATATTAGCGAGATCGTCATGGGTAAATTCGCTGATCTCACTAAAATAGCGATAATAGAGATCTTCTTTGGTCACTTGATTAATAAAGGTTTTTAGTAGAGGTTCATCTTCAGGCAAAATAGGTCGAATAAAACAAGGTTTGCTATCTCTTAAAAAGAAAGTTTCTTCTAATTCATTGGGATACGGGCGAATAGAAAGTTTTTGATGAGGATCGCCTTCGATTGGTGACAGCTCCATAGCCACGTCTAACAAAGTGAAATCATTACCCGATACTAACAACGGATGTATGTCGAGCCTGACAATTTGTGGACAATCTAATAGTAAGTGTGAAACTTGCACCAAAAAATGGCTTAAGCTTAGGATATTCAGTGGTTGTAATGCACTTCTAGGTTGGAGCTTGCCACTTTTTATTGCATTAATAACCAGATAACGAGCTAGCGCCATATTAAGTGGTGGCAAAGCAACGGCAGCTTTTGTTTCGATTTGCCACTCAACGCCTCCTTCTCCTAATAGAATTAGTGGGCCAAAGATGGGGTCTTGTTCAATCGCAACACGTAGCTCTTGGGAGCCTGCACGGTTTGCCATACTTTGTACTAATAGTCCTTGAATTTTCGCTTGTGGGTAAAGCTCGCTTACCCGCTCGATAATGGCATGTGCAGCCGATTCAACTTCATTGCTGTCTCTTAAGTATAACATAACCCCCTGAACTTCCGATTTATGAGGTATATCAGGAGAGCGTAATTTCAGCGCGACCGGATAACCTATTTTTTCTGCAATACTGACCGCTTCTTGTGCATTATGAGCAATCCAAGTCGGTAAAGTATTAAAGCCATAGGCTTCCATAATGGGCTGGACTTGGTGTGTATCAAGGCGATACTGTTTTTTGTCGAGAGCTTCTTCAATACAGCGATGGGCTTGCTGGGTATTCATTTTTATTTCTAAAGGTAATGCCGGCGTTTCCTTTAGTTGTTTTTGGTTTCTGCGGTACTCCACCATATGCATAAAAGCGGTAATTGCACCTTCAGGAGTGCGATAAGTAGGAATACCCGCTTCACTAAATAATTTACGTGATTGTTGAGATGAATATTCGCCTCCCCAATTAGTAAATAGAGTGAGCCATTTTCTTCTGGGGTGCTTATTAATTGCTTCAATAACTTTTTGTGCTGTTTCAATACTTGGTGCAATAGCACTTGGTGTATGAATTAAGAGTAATGCATCATGATCATGGCTATCTAATAGACAATTCACTGCCCTAATATAGCGCTCTACCGTGGTATCATCACCTAAATTAAGCGGATTACGAATAGCAGATGTGTCTTGCACAATGGCTTGCAATTGTTGCTGAGTATCAGCAGATAATTGTGCTAATTTGCCTGACTGTAAAAATAATTCATCTACGGCCATTGCCGCAGGAGCTGAACCATTGCTGATGATCATCAGTTTCTCGCCTTTTAATGGCGTCATATAACTGAGGGTTTCAACCGCTGAAAACATCTCATGAGTATCTTGTACGCGTAACAGTCCTGCGCGTTGGAAGGCTGCATCATAAGCTACATCATAACTTGGCGTATCGCCTAAGAGTAATTGGGCTTTTTGTGTTCGACCACTTTTTATAACTAGTATTGGCTTATTGCGTGATGCACTACGTGAGGCAGACATAAAGCGCCTTGCATCATGAATATGCTCTAAATGCAGTAATATTGCACTGGTTTTACTATCTCTTGCTAGAAAATCCAGTAAATCATCAACTTGGATATCTTGGTTATCACCTAATGCAATAAAATAGGAAAAGCCAATATTGCGGTAATACGCCCAATCTAGGATGGTGTTAGCTACTGCTGCTGATTGTGAGATAAATGCCAATTTGCCTTTTTTTACAGGAAGGGGTGAAAAGCTGGCATTTAAGCCTTGCCAAGGGGCTAATAAACCTAAACTATTTGGACCTAACAAGCGAATATGGTATTGCTGGCAGAGTGTCTTAATAGCTTGAAATTGTTCTGATTGTGCTGAAAGAACAATCACGGCTTTACAGCCTGATTGACCTAATTGCTCAAGAAGTTCAAGATTGCGGCGATGATGAGTACAGATAATTGCCAAGTCTGGTACTTGGGGGAGTTTATCAATAGAAGGATAAGTAAAAACACCAGAAACAGAATTGCGAGTCGGATTGACTGGAAAGACTGGCCCATTAAACCCACCACTGAGTAAGTTTTTCATCATTGTGGTTCCTGCTCTGCCTACTTTGTCAGAGGCGCCAATCACCGCAATTGATTTAGGACGTAATAGTGCTTCAAGGCCTCGCTGGCTCATATCAACTCCTAAGTTTATGATAAACTGTATTCAATGTAGCTGATTTACTCTTCTTTTGCCTGACGTCTGTCTGGTTTTCCAATTAAATATTGTTGACGAAAGTAACTAAAATGAGAAAAAAGCTGTTGTGACGCTAAATCATCGCCGACATTGGCTAAAATAGAAGCGGCAACTTCAGCGGTACAATGTTGCTCTTCTCTTGCTGCTTGACGGAGCATGTAGTCACATTTACTGGCTTCATTAATTGAAAACAGTGGTAATGCATCAAGGTAGGGGCTTTTACGAAACATTTTTCTCGCCTCTGTCCAAGTGCCGTCTAGTAAGATAAATAGCGGTGGCTTACTGTTTGCAGGTAACTGGTGATAAACTTTTCGCGAAGGAGAAGCATAGCTGTCTGGGAAGACGACATAAGCTTGTCGATGCGGATCATTAATTGCATCAAGTAAGGCTTTTTCAGGCTCGGTACGTGACCATAAAAAGGCAAGTGTATCGGGTAAAACATCGGCAATTAATTTTCCTGTATTACTTGGTTTCATCACTTCTGTATCGTACATCATTAAACAAAAACGGCTTTTCGCGGTTTGATGAATGATGGTGTCACACAGACACTGTTTTTCAGGTAATAAACAAAAAGTGCATCGTTTAACACGAAAGCCCCTGGCTTTATATGGGCGTGTAGAGATAGAAACTCGATATTGACGAAGTCGAGAAACCGCATTGTCATGCATAACAGAAAGACCACAATCATAAATAAAGGAATGAATATTACCATGATCCCCAAAGGTCTACTATCAGTTGTTTTTTATGAAAGTTTATTTACCGTATAGTGGTAGGATTATTATTATTTAATAAATTTTGGTGACTTATGAAGGTAACACAAATCCTTTTTTATAATAATGAAAATAGTATTACAGATAATGAAATAAAAAACCTATTTAATATCTTTGATACTCAGGTCATTAATAATAGTAGAGTGGATGTTAATCTTGAGACTGCCAAAAATCAAATAAATAAACTCGCTGATGCAGTTAGGAATGGAAGCTCAATAGATTTAGATTATTTAGTAAACATCATGTTTCATGATGATATAAAAATAAGCTTATATGCAACTAATCAGCTCTACTTGATTTATCCAAAATTAAACAACTCGATAAGAGAAGATATTAAAGAATTAGTCAAATTACTCTATGAAATAAAAATAAAAGAGGATCAAGAGTATTTTAAAGAACGACCTTTATTAAGTGCAATGGCTTGTGAGGAAGCGATTGCTAGACAACAGGGAAAAGGGGAGAATGTTTTTATCTCAGCGGTTGATAATTATTTAAATATAAAATGTAATGATAGCGTATTGGCCAATAGTAATGAAAGCGTAAGTAATAATAATCGATATATATCTTCATCTGAATTAGAGTCTTGGGCGTCATTTCAACCCTATCAGTGTGATATTGGTTCCTATGAATCAATACTTAAAAAAATAGAAAATAGCAAAGGATCCGCGGAGTTAAAAAATTATGTGGTTTTAGTCAATAATAACCATTGGGTTGCGTTATTGACTTATAAAGATAGCTGTTTTTTATGTGATTCATTGCCCTCAAGCAAAAAAGAAAAAGATGAACGTCATAACTTATTAATTGAACTAGAAGAAAAAGGATTTAATACTGTCAATATAGAATATAATCTACAAAAAAATGTACCTAATGGATGTGGTCTTTTGGCGCTTAATTATATTGATAGTTTACATAATGAATGGAATAAATTTAATCATGAAAAAGAAGATGATTTAACATCCACGATAGAAACAGTATTACAAAAAACAGGAAAAGACTTTCTAAACCTAAGTTGTGGTGAGCAAACCACATTTAATCATAATTTTAGGAAAAAATTGATCATGGATACACTTTTTTGTATTGTTAAATCTAATGATGAATAGCTCTCTTAGTTATTGATATAAAAGCTATTTATTATTAATAAAAAGCTAAATCAAATTTTATTTTTAAAGAGAGTGTTTTTTGATATAGGTTTATCTCTTACTCTGCGTGATTCTCTCGGTGACAGTTGCTAAACTATCATGTAATCTGCGCCCCTATTGCAGTTGGAGAGACTAATGAACGATTCTTATGAAGGTAAAAACGGCAAAGTAAAAGTGATGTATGTCCGCAGTGAGGACAGTGCCGATAATAAACCTAAAAAACCATCCCGCCGCCCTAATAATGCTCGTGGTGATACTGACCGTAGTCATCGTCGTGATGATAAACGCGGTGATAACAAATTTTCTCGTCGTGATGAACGTGGTGCAGGTAAGTCTTCAGGACGTAATCCATCACGCAGTGGAGCAAGCTCCTCACGTGATAACAATAGTGAAGGTGGTAATTATTCTCCATGGAAAACGATTTCTCGTCCTGGAGATGAGCCATTAAAAGAGCATGATGGAATTACCGGGAAAAGCCAAATAGATCCAGAACAGCTTCGCCGTCAGCGTTTAGAAGAGACGCGTATCTATGGTGAAAATGCTTGTCAGGCTATGTTTAAAAACCGTCCAGAAGCCATTGTTCGAGCTTGGTTCTTACAAGAAGTAACACCTCGTTTTCGTGAAGCGTTAAAATGGATGGCGGCAAATCGTAAAGCTTACCATGTTGTTGAAGAAGAAGAGATGGTTAAAGCGGCGCGTACGGATCATCATGGTGGCGTTTGTTTCTTAATCAAAAAACGTGTTGGTCATGATGCACAAACCTATTTAAAAGATGCACCAACAAAAGATTGTGTCTTAGCGCTTGAAGATGTGGGTAATCCACATAATGTCGGTGCTATTATGCGTAGCTGTGCTCATTTTGGTGTGAAAGGCGTCATTTCTCCTGACTCATCAGTGTTAGAATCTGGTGCAGCAGTGCGTACCGCAGAAGGTGGTGCCGAGTATATTCAAGGAATTGATGCTGATAATTTTGCTCAGACATTAGAGCAGTTTAAACAGGCTGGCTATACCTTAGTGACAACCTCAAGTCACAAAGGAAGTGTGCCGCTAGCAAAAGCTCAATTACCTGAAAAAATGGTATTAATCTTAGGTCAAGAGAAGGATGGCTTAAGTGATAGCACGTTAAAGCAAGGGGATATGAGCATTTATATTGGTGGTACAGGCCATATTGAAAGCTTAAATGTCTCTGTGGCTTCTGGCGTGTTATTGGCTGAATGGTGGCGTCAACATCACGGCTAATTATTTAATTGTTAGATGATTTAAAAATCCCGCTGAATAATGAACTGCAGTCAGTTCACCATGTTCAGCGGGATTTTTCTTTAATTAACTAATCAATTCATTAATGGCTATTTACCCGGTGAGAATGGCGGTTTAGCAAACCAAACAACCACCAGCATTAAAATGAATATTCCTGCCGCTAGCCAGAAAATTTCATTCGCTGAAATAATCAGACCTTGTTCAGTGATTGTTTTAGCTAAATAAGCTGAGGTTTGTTCATCAGAAAGCCCCAATTCTCTCATCTGTTGAAAAGCCAATTGTGCATCGGGATCGAGTGGATTAATTTTTTCAACAAAGGTTTCATGATGTAATGACTCCCTTTGTGTCCAAATTGTTGTCGTTAATGACGCGCCAATTGCACCCGCTAAGGTTCTTAAAAAATTAGATAAACTGGATGCCGAGGCCATTTTCTCCGGAGGTAATCCCGATAAGGTCATCGTGGTTAATGGCATAAAGAAACATGCTACACCTAAACCTTGCCAGAATTGTGGCCAAGCAACTGTGGCAAAATCCATTCCAGGTTCAAAAGTATAAGCTCGCCAATAAAAACATACCGCAAACATAATAAAGCTAAAGCTAATGATATAGCGTAAGTCGACTTTTCCACCAAATTTTCCGATGATTGGTGTAATGATCAGCGGTAATAAACCAACAGAGGCTGCAGCTAAACCCGCCCATGTTGCGGTATAACCAAAGACTTCTTGCAACAGGAGAGGGAGCAACACAATAGTACCGAAATAGATCATATAAGCGAGACTAAGGGTTAAACAGCCAATAGTGAAATTGCGACTTTTAAACAGAGAAAGATCAATAACAGGGTGTTCGTCAGTTAACTCCCACACAATTAAGAAACTTAACGCCACTACAGCAATAATAGTAAGTACAATTATTTCAGTTGAATTAAACCAATCCAGCTCTTTACCTTGATCAAGCATGATCTGTAGTGCACCAACACCAACCACCAATAGTACGAGACCAATGGTATCTATTGGTTTAATTTCCGTTTTGGTTTCGCGACCCGCTAATGTATTTGAGATGCACATAATAATTAACACACCAAAAGGTACGTTAATAAAGAAGATCCATCCCCAATGGTAATTATCACTGATATAGCCACCTAAAATAGGGCCTAAAATAGGTGCAACGACAATGGTAACCGACCATAACGCTAATGCCATATTGCGTTTTGCTGGTGGATAGTTATTCAATAGCAAACTTTGTGATAACGGAATTAAAGGGCCTGCGACTAAACCTTGGAGTACACGGAAAAAGATCAGCATTTCTAAACTTTGAGAAATACCACACAGCCATGATGTTAAGGCAAATAGTGCTGTTGACCACATAAAGAGGCGTACTTCACCAATACGTTTTGCCAGCCAGCCAGTAATAGGAATTGAGATAGCATTTGCAACACCAAATGAGGTAATAACCCAAGTGCCTTGAGAATTTGATGCACCTAAGTTACCCGCTATTGTCGGGATGGCTACGTTAGCGATTGTTGAATCGAGAACTTGCATAAAAGTGGCCAGCGCAAGTGCGATGGTCATTATAGCAAGTTTTCCTCCTTGTAAGGGTTCTTTAATCACCTTTACACCTCGCTTTATCATCCTGCATTTTGTTCAATGATTTCATTAATCAATGAATTGATTTCTGACATATCAATAGTGAGTGCATCAGTATGATAAGCCGGTGCTTGACGTTCGCTCTGTGATAATACTTTTCCATCAAGATTAACGGTATCCACAGTCACTTCAGTGGATAAACCAATACGTAGCGGTTTTTCTGCAACTTCTTTTTCATCAAGGGAAATACGTACCGGCAAGCGCTGAACTACTTTTATCCAGTTACCACTGGCATTTTGTGCCGGTAATAGTGAGAATGCACTGCCTGTTCCCATATCTAATCCCTGTACACGACCATGGTAAATAACTTTTTTACCATAAAAATCAGTGGTTATTTTCGCGGGCTGTCCGATACGCATATTGGCCAGTTGCGTCTCTTTAAAGTTAGCGTCTATCCACATACCTGTGACAGGTACGACGGCCATTAACGGTTTACCCGGTGCAACTTGTGCACCAACTTGAACGCTACGACGTGAGACATAACCTTCAGCAGGACTTAGTATTTTTGTTCGTTGTAAAGCTAGCCATGCATTACGTACTTCTGTTGCAGCTTGTAATACAGAAGGTTGTTGTGCAATAGGCGTGGTTAAGATAATGGCTTGATTAGCATTATATTGCTCTTTTGCTACATCTAATGCCGCTTTTGCCGTGGCAACAGCTTCTCTTGCATGTTGGAGTTCTTCTTTTCCAATGACATTTCGCTCGCCTAATACTTCTCTACGACGCAGATCATTTTGCAATTTTGCCAATTCAGTTTCACGTAAAACAATATTCGCTTTTAATTGACGACCATTGATGATTTGCTGATGCATTTGACGGACACTATTTGCTAAAGCGGTTTTTGCTTTATCTAATGCAAGTATTTCATCACTATCATCTAATTGGACTAGCGGTTCACCTGCTTTTACGTAGTCTGTATTGTCCACATAGACAGTGGTTACCGAGCCTGAAATTTGTGGCATAACCATAATTTGATTGCCTGTTACGTAGGCATTATCTGTGGTTTCATGATGTCTAAGAACCATAAACCAGTAAGCGGTATAAGCGAGCCCCGCGAGAATAAAGATAAAAGTCAGTAGCAATAAAACATTTCGGCGAGTTCGTTTTTTATTGCGAATGGGAGCCTGAGGTGGATTTTTTTCCTCATTTACACTCATTTAGAAGATCTCCATAAACCAGAAAAAAGCATTATATATGTTTCCAGAATAAAATCCGGAAACATATATATTGGGCTTATATTAGAATAATAATTAGCACGAAAGGCCAATTATAAATGTGAATGAATATATTTGTTTATCAATTCATGTTGTAAATGAGGTTGGCGGTATTTGGTCAGGATATCGCAATGCCTCTTGCTCTTAGGCTACGTTTACTAGATGTAATGGTATCTAGTAAACGGAGTCTACTTTCGCACAAATGAGTGGCGAGTAGTTCTACGGCTTTGTCCGTATCTCTCGAACGAAGTGCGACAAATATTTCACGATGCTCATCCCACGCTGGATTAGACGGCGCTCTATCAAGCCATCGTGCTCGCGAAAGCCTACGTAGGGCATCATTTATCCCTTCAATAATAAATGCGTTATTACAAAGGCGTGCCAACTCTCTATGGAATCGTGTTCCCGCATTTTCCATGCTCTCTTCTGGTGAATCTACCGTGGTTTCTTTAAGCAGGCGTTCCAAATTGTTCAACTGTTCTTCGGTGATCTGGCTGACTGAAAGTTTTAATGCTGCTACCTCCAAAATTTCTCGGTAAATACATAATTGTTCGATTTCATCAGCATCGATTGGTGCCACTAACCAACGTATACCATCACGACATATAAGTCCCTCTGATTCCAACTTTTGTAATGCGGCTCGAACGGGAGTTCTGGATGCGTTAAATTTCGCTTCAGCCCAGCGTTCAGTTAACCGTTCTCCTGGGCCTAGTTCCATGTTGAGTATCAGTTTTCTTAATTGTTTTTCAACCTCTAACACTTGGCTCATAACGGCAATACTCTCCTAAAAATTGACAGTAAAATAAATTATCTATATGGTATACCAACTTGGTATACCAGAAAAGAATGTTTCTATGACTCAATTATATAACAGCTTTTGGCGTCGAAATCTGCTCGTTTGCTTTATTGGTTCTTTTTCAACTGTTTTTGCAATGACCTTGATGTTACCGTTCCTCCCCCTATATGTTGAAGAGCTTGGTGTTCAAGGTCACGCCGCCATTGTCCAATGGTCTGGCGTGGCATTCAGTGCAACGTTTATCACTGCTGGCTTAATTGCTCCAGTATGGGGAAAGCTCGGTGACAAATATGGACGTAAATCGATGCTCGTAAGAGCCAGTCTTGGTATGGCGGTGACCGTCTCACTTATGGGGATGGTAACAAATATTTGGCAACTTGTCGGTTTAAGGCTATTAGTTGGTTTGGCGGGGGGATACTCATCTGGAGCAACTATTCTTATTGCAGTACAAGCTCCTAGAGAGCGTGTTGCTTGGGCGTTGGGCATTGTTTCATGTGGTGTAATGGCGGGTAATCTTATTGGCCCTCTAGCTGGAGGGTGGTTACCTGACTTGTTCGGCATTCGAAACACGTTTTTCTGTGCCGGTGCACTGATCTTTTTGTCCTTTATCATGACCCTTACGCTTATCCGTGAAGATACGCCGAAATACATAAATACTACGACAAAAATGCAAGTGAGTTGGTCGCAGTTACCTGCACGATTTGTGATAGTTAGCATGCTTTGCACGGGGTTGTTGCTGATGCTGGCCAATATGTCGATAGAACCTATTATTACAGTCTATGTGCGTACACTCGTTAATGATCCTGCTCAGATAACTAGGGTTGCAGGTTATGTCATGGCCGCTGCTGCCTTAGGTAGTATTATTTCAGCCTCTTGGCTTGGGAAATTAGCAGATAGGATAGGGCATTTGCGTATTATCACGCTGGCACTAGCTATAGCCGGTTTATTGCTGATCCCTCAGGCATTTGTTACCTCTGGTTGGCAACTTATTATTTTACGTTTTCTTATGGGATTAGCATTGGGGGGATTGTTGCCTTGTATTGCGGCAGTAATACGTCATCACGTTCCAGAAGGAATGATAGGCAGTATCCTTGGCTATTCGGTCGCAGCCCAGTTTGCAGGTCAGTTCATCGGCCCGTTAATAGGTGGCGTTATTGGTGGTCATATAGGTATGCGCGCAGTTTTTCTGGCAACTAGTGTTGTCTTATTGTTGGGAGCCGCTTGGAATTTTAAATTACATCGTAATTCAGTTATACGCTGATGAACTTCGTTCTTCTTCACCTGTATATTTCGGAGATTTTATGACAACACAATTCAACAATAACAATAATAATATCGATAAAAATAGTGCTCTGCTGGTAATGGATTTTCAGACGGCCATTCTTAATAATTTTCTTCCACAAGATCGTGCTGAAGATGTTATTCGTAATACATCATCATTAATTTCCGCTACGCGTGCAGCAGGCATACCGATTATCTATGTTAGTGTTGAGTTTCGTGAGGGGTATCCTGAGGTTAGTCAAAACAACATAATTTTCTCATCGATTAAAGACAATGGAATATTAATCACCAATAGTGAAAGTTCCGCTATTCATGATGATATTTTTCCGCAGGAAAATGAAATCGTTATTATTAAACGTAGAGTGGGGGCTTTTTCATTTACTGAGCTTGAGATGGTTCTTCGTACACAAGATATTGAAACCTTGATCCTTGCAGGAGTCACGACGAGTGGCGTGATCTTATCTACAGTTAGTCAGGCATTTGACCTAGATTATCGTCTAGTGATTGCAAGTGATTGTTGTGCTGATCCTGATCATGACACACATGTTTTTTTACTCGAGAAAATCTTGTCTCAACATGCTGTTGTAACCAGTTCATCTGAAATATCAAAATATTGGGTATAAATAGCCTAAGTAGCCAATGTTACATAGATCTTGTCGGTAGTATGATAGATTAAATATCAGACATACATGATTGAGTGCAAGGGCTGGGGAATATTGGCTTTTGGCACAGAGCGACCTGTCAGATTTATGTTAGCTCTGTGCCATAGCTAGTCAGGTCAAATCTGAGCTAATACAGATTAGATCAATAAGTTTATTGATGGTGATGGTTATTCCTGCTGATTATCCGCTAATGTATCAAGTTGTAGTAATAATTTACGCATTAGGGTTTCCAGTTGTTTTTGTTCACCTTCATCTAATACCGACCAAATTTTCTTTAAACATTCGTGCTGTGGTGGTAATAAGCTATTTAAAAACTCTTCTCCAGCATCAGTTAAATGAAGATGTAGACAGCGACGGTCATTATGACTTTCACGATGCTCAATCCATCCTTGTTTTTCTAATTCATCTGCAATACGAGTGGCATTTGTTCTTGATGAGCCTAACGCCGCACTCAATTCTGATGGTTGAATACTACGATTTTCCGTTGTATCTAAAATCATAAGTGCCATAAATAATGTCTCGTTAATGCCCTGAGACTTTAACATATTATTACGACTTTCAAGAAGTTTGCTCTGGACGTGCATAGACAGGCGAGTTAACAAAATTTCTTGGTAAGGAATATCTTTGTTAAGCGATTTCTGTTGTGTAGCGCGAGTGTTTAGTAGTTCTTCTGTTGGCGTAAATGAGCTTTCCATTTTTAGACACCTTGTTAGTTTCGATAATTAGGATAACGTTGTTATCAACATGTTAAATGGTATATTAAACACACAATTTAGCAATTTTTATTATTTATAGTCACTATGTTTTTTTGATTATGCTACCTGATTCATAAATTTTTTGAATGATAACATAAAAAAATCACTAGGTGCTTATCTATTTACAATAAGTTATAAAAATCAATTTATCCCTTATTTACTTATGAATAATAGTCTATTTAGGAAAAAATGGATCGATTTCTACGATAAAACACGTAATAAATTTATTTTACACTATAATGATTCTATTGTTAATAATACCACTTAGAAACTATGCCGTTTATGCTATATTGATATAATTGATATGTATTTCTTAATAAAGAATGAGATGATGATATACATAAATAGTAATCACGCTGTTAAAACATTTACGTTTTGTTCTGTTTAGAGGGGTATTGCTGACATAAAATACCCCTTTTGAGATAAGTTTTATTATTCAGATTGGATCACTGGATCATTTTTATAACCAAATAACCAAACCAGTAAACCTAATAAGCCAATGATTGCACCGGCGCTGGAAACACCAATCCAGCCATATTGGTGATAAGCGTAACCCGATAATAAAGAGCCTAGGGCGCCCCCGATAAAATAGCTAGTCATATAAGCGGCAGTAAGCCGATTTCGGGCATCAGGTAAAATACGGTAGATAGTGCTTTGGTTAGTGACATGAACACCTTGAACGGCTAAATCTAATAAAACCACACCAATAATAAAACTAATCAGTCCAATCCATTGATAATAAGGGGCGATAACAATAAGTCCCCAACAAATGAAGAGAAGAATTAAACCTGAAGTAGTCGTTTTTTTACCTTTGCCTTTATCAACCCATACACCCGCTTTACCCGCCATTAGTGCTCCCGCAGCACCGACAAGTCCAAACAGGCCAATAACTGCATCGGAATAATTAAAGGGATCAGAAGCGAGTAAAAAAGCCATTGATGTCCACAGTAAACCAAAGTGGGCAAAGATAAGTGCACCAATCAGTGAGCGGGTACGTAATACTGGGGTCGTGGCAAACAATTTAAAAATAGAACCGAGCAGTTGAAAATAATTTAAATTTGTTTGGCTTTTATAGGTAGGTAAACAGCGCCATAGTGTAATAGCTAAAATAGCTAGAAAAACACTTGCTAGCCAGAAAATGCCCTGCCAATTAGTAAAGGAAGCCATCAGCCCTGACGCTGTTCTTGCCAGTAAAATACCAAGTAAAAGCCCACTCATAATAGTACCTACCGCTTTTCCTCGTTGATGAGGTGCAGCAAGTGTAGCGGCAAAAGGAACCAGAATTTGGGCGACGACCGAGAACATACCTGATAGGGCAGTACCAATTAACATAAGCCAAATATTAGGTGCCATTGCCGTAATTAATAAGCCGCTCGCTGAAATCAGCGTCATGATAACAATCAGTGAACGACGTTCAAAAATATCGCCAAGGGGAACCAATAGCATTAAACCTAAGGCATAACTTAATTGTGCTGTAGTGACAATAAAGCCAGCTAAAGTGGCAGAGATATGAAAATAATTTGCAATTGAATCAAGTAGCGGTTGTGCATAATAGTTACTTGCGACAACCATGCCAGTGGCAATGGCCATAAGTAAAATAAGGCCTTTACTAAGAGAGGTTTGTGGTGCTGTGTTTTCCATAATACTGATCACAAATTATTTGTAAGGTAAATGATAGTAACATGAGTCATTTTTTTGCGGAAAGAATTACTGTGATAGTAATGTTCAATCAATCGGGCATGAAAGTTTTTAATCTATTTTTATAATAGATTAATATTAAAAGTAAGATGTGATTTATTCTCAGCAGATAACCGCATATTTGCATCATTTATTATGCTAAATAGATAAATAGCCCCATTCCCTCGCTGTCCTGATTAGACAAGTATTAATCCATATAATAACCAATGTTATTAGTTAATTATGTCATTAATGTTAAATTATTTAGTCATTTTGTTTTAAATATAGCTCATTTTTAGTTTAGTTAACTTTTTTATGGTTTAGATCAAAAAAAGCTATGTAATGATAATAATTATCATTAACATGATTGTGTTGTTAAATGTATTTTTAGCTATTTATTTGCGTATTAATAACCATATAAAAGATACTATTATGAACTTTTTATTAATTAAGCATGAGCCTCATTTTCAGGGAATGGGGGCCGTTTCATTTTCATCTCATGCGATTTTTTTATTACTCACTACACTTGCTTCGTTTAATAGCGTTGCTTCACAAAGCACAGAAAAAGCATCACAAACTCAACAATCTGAAACTGTGGTGCTTGATCCTATTTATGTTTCCGGAAAATTAAATTCGAGTGTTGAAGCAGGAAGCACGGCTTTGACATTAAAAGATATCAATAGAATTCAGCCAAATAATATCGCTGAATTGGTAGATAAATTACCAGGGATTTCCTCATCTGGCTCACCAAGACCTGGCGGGCAAACTTTAAATATTTGGGGAATGGGCAATCCGGAAGATGTGAAAATCACTCTTGATGGTACACCGAAGACGTTTGAAAAATATCGTCAAGGTTCCATATTTATCGATCCTGAATTAATTAAACGCCTTGATGTCGATAAAGGGCCACATAATATCACCCAAGGAAATGGAGGATTTGGTGGCTCCGTACGGATTGAAACGAAAGATCCGGATGACTTACTGTTACCTGATCAGCATATTGGTATGTTTTTAAAATATGGACATCATACTAATGATAGGCAAAATCGTTATAGTGGTGCGATATATGGCAAGCTAATGGATGGAACGGCTGACGGTCTATTTTATTTTAATCGTCGTAAAAGCGATGATTTACGTCGTCCTGATGGCACTAAATTTGGTTATTCACAATCAGATCAAGATTCGTTTTTAATTAAAACTAATGTCTATTTAACAGATGCACAAACATTAACTTTATCAGCATCAAGATCTGTCAGTGATGGCTGGACGCCTTGGGCTGCCAAGCGAGATGAACTGGCAAAACCGAGTCAATATGATGTTGATAAATATGGTTTTGATGGAGCGATGAAACGTAAGTTAGTTTATCGTGACCAAAAAGATGACACTGTGAGTGTGAAATGGAATATTCAGCCAATTGATTCTGACCTGATTAATTTCACATTGACTTATGGTTATTCAAATACCAAACAGAATGATAAACGCCCTGATAATGCGAGTTCTTATCTAAGTAGTAGTATGGGTAACCAAAGTTGGGTTAACTATAAAAATCATCAAATTGAAGTGAAAAATGAAAGTACCGTGATGCAAGGAGCTACCGAACATGTGATTTTAGTAGGAGCGCGTTGGCACCGTAATGATCGTAATGTGTTAATGTTTACGCGGGATAAAGCGAAAAATCCAAATTATAATTATGGCTATTATGCACCACCTTATATGCCAGAAGGGACGCAAACAACCACGAGTTTTTATCTTCAAGATTCAATTAGTTATCGAACACTAACCCTCACGCCTGGTGTGCGTTATGATATAGTGAAAAATCAAGGAGCAGGGAGTCGAGCGAAGGTTTATCAAGATCCTAATCCCTATTACGGTCATGATTATAGTGATGTAACTTATCGTGGCATTACACCTCATTTGGGTATTTTATGGAAAGCGAGCCCAAATATTAGATTTTTTGGTGATATAACTCATACATGGCGTGCGCCATTAATTGATGAACAATATGAAGTGCAAGCCAGTATCTCTAGTTTGACAGGCACGAGTCGCCATTTAGATAAAGAGACCGTTACCGCAACACGGATTGGCGCCATTGTTGATTTTGAAAATGTTTTCCAACAAGAAGATCAGCTTCAACTTCGAAGCACATTTTTTGATACCCGTGGGAAAGATGAGATATTCCGTCGTCGCGGTGTCTATTGTGAAAGCGGAAAAGTAACCGGAAACAATGGAAGTTGTCCTCCTTCCCTTGGAAATTATCGCAATTTACCTGGCTACCATATTCAAGGTATGGAAATAGAGGCATTTTATGACAGTACTAATCTCTTTGGTCGCTTAGCGTATTCGACAATGAAAGGTAAACGCGATCAATCTCCTCGTGATCCGTGGTTTGGACAAAAAACATGGATTGCAGAAATTCAACCGGATGCATTACATGCCACCCTTGGAATGAAAATCCCACAAATAAATATGGTTGCAGGGTGGACAGGGGACTTTATTGGCGCTCAACGTCGTTCACCGATGGATGCTGATCCGGCTGCTACTTATTGGTCATTACCAAAAAGTAAAGGCTATGCCATTCATGGACTATTCGCTAATTGGAAACCTGCTTTTATCGATAATACCGAGATACGTTTTACTGTCGCCAATTTATTTAACCGTGATTATTACCCTTATTTAGGTGAGTCGGTATCTGGTACTGGGCGAGATTATCGCTTTACTGTGGTTAAAAGTTTTTAGTTAGACAACAGGACAACAGCCATAAGATAAAAAAAGCAGAGCATATTAATAATGCTCTGCTTTGACGTTATTTAAGGATTATCACTATTAATTAGCCGCTTTACGCGCTTCTTCTACCCAGCCATCAAAGGTTTTTTGATGTGCTTTGATCCACGCGTTAGCATGACGTTCAATATCTGCTTGTGATTTTTGACCATTATGCATACGTAAGTTTTGGGCGTTGATATCAGCCACTGAAACTTTCATTATTTCAAATAATTTAGCAGCAGCAGGGTTGGCTTCGGCCCATTTTTTATTTGCCGCGATATGCATTGTACTCGGTGGGAAACCGTAGTTTTTACCATTGGGTAAGGTTGTATCGGTTTTGTCATCTCCCGGTAATGAAGAGAAGGGAACTTGTAGCCAAACGACATCTTTACCCGGCTTTAATACATCACTTATCCAGTACGGTGTCCAAGTATAATAGAAGATAGGTTTACCTTCTTTATAACGAGTAATGGTATCTGCCATCATTGCCGCATAGTTACCCTGATTATGGGTGACTGATTTCTCTAAATCATAGGCTTTTAAGTGATTATTAATGGCTTCTTCACAACCCCAGCCAGGGTTACAACCGGTTAAATCTGCTTTTCCATCACCATTGGCATCAAATAATTTGGCAATTTTCGGATCTTTAAATTGCTCTATATTAGTGATGTTATATTTTTCAGCCGTTTTTTTATCAATTAAATAACCTTGGGCTGCGTTAACCACATAATCACCTTTACGATAAAATGTGTTATCGCCACCTGCGGCTTCATATTGTGAGTTATGCAAAGGTACCCAACTAACCGCCATAAAAGTGGCATCACCATTAGCAATAGAAGAATAAGCTACGTTGTAGTCAACTTCTTTAATGGGTTGCACTGTGTAGCCGAGTTTTTCGAGTGCTTTATTGACAATGAGTGTCTGAAAAGTTTCTTCAGAAATAGTACTTTGTACCGGTTGAACCGAAACCCCTTTACCGGGTAAATCAGCAGCGGATAACTGAGTGCTTATCAGTGTGGCGGACAATACTGTTGCCCAGAGAACTGGATTACGCATAGTTTTTCCTTCTGTTGTGATGGGTAAGAGATAATAGTCGCTGTGTCGTGCTACTGTTATCTCTTATATTAATTGAATAAATATGTTTGATTGTTAGTTAATCTTATTGCCAGTATGAGTTATGCGGCTTTTTTACCAAACAGGCGGCAGATCAAACCAATCGGGCCTGTCATATACCAGCGTCTATTACCTTTCAGGCGACTATTTTGGCCTAAAGATTGAGTTAAGCGGTCAAGAATAATCGCGAGGATCACAATACCAGCACCACCTACAGCCGCTAATCCCATATCTAGGCGACCAATACCACGTAATACCATTTGACCTAAACCACCAACGGCTATCATTGATGCGATAACAACCATTGACAGTGCTAACATTAAGGTTTGGTTTACCCCAGCCATAATCGTTGGCATTGCCAGCGGTAATTGTACTTTAAACAACATTTGTCGAGGGTTTGCTCCAAATGATTGAGCCGCCTCAATGAGATCTTCCGGTACTTGTTTGATACCTAAAATAGTTAATCGCACTATCGGTGGTAAGGCGAAAATAATTGTGACAACCACACCGGGTACGTTACCAATCCCGAATAACATCACGATAGGTACTAAGTAAACGAAAGCGGGGGTTGTTTGCATGGCATCTAAAAGTGGTCTGACAATTTTTGATGCTCTGTCACTATGTGCAAGCCATATCCCTAAGGGGAGACCAATAATCAGGCAGAATAGTAATGAGGTCAGCACTAATGCAAGGGTTATCATCGCTTCAGACCATGCACCAATAGCACCGATTAAGATCAGTGAAATAAAAGCGCTTATTCCCATCACCTTACCTGAAAGTTGCCATGCAATCAGTGAAAATAAAATAATCGCAACAGGTGCAGGCATTGAGGTAAGAAAGTTTTCAAAGCCACCTAATACTAAATCGACTGGAACGCGTATCCCTTGGAAAATAGGACGAAAATGCAGCACAATCCAGTCAATACCATCCGTTACCCAAGAATCTAGTGGGATCAGCGTATGATTAAATGGATCCATAATATTAAAGTGATCAGGTGTACTTTCTGTTGGCATGGCATCTAGCCAATCAGTACCAGAAGAGAGATCACTGCCGTCAGTGCCACTCCCTGTACCCCAAGGATCAGCATCAGCTCCACCGGTATCACCGCCAGCGCTACTACTCCAAGGGTCGGTATCAGTAGTGTTGCTATCCGTGGTTGCCCAAGGATCATTGTCTGTATCTGTGTTGTTATGCGTTTCTTGCGCTGAATTTTGTGTTGTATTGGCGTTTTCTGTTGCCGCTTCTTGAGTGTCCGTTTCCCAAGGATTGGCTTGGTTATTTGTCTTACTCATTTGGTGTCTCCTTATCCAGTGCTTGTAACAACATTCCTTTAGAAATTAAACCGATATAACGGTTTTTTTCATCAATAACAGGGATCGCACAGGGAGATTGCGCAACAGTAGAAATCAGTTCATTTAATGGTGTATCACCATTAATCGCACAAGGTTCAGTTAAAATAGCGGACTCAATAGGTTGCTTCGCTTTTAATGCTTCTTCAAGAGAAGTGACAGAAACAATACCTGCAAATTTCCGTCCTCGCTCAATTAAATAACCAAAGTTTCTATCTTCATCTTCCAGTACTTTTAATGCTGAACGGGGGCCAAAACCTGGCGCAATATGCAGCAGTGTTTCTGGGCGACGTTTAGCAATATCTTTAGCGCTAAATACATGACTGATATCAACGCCACGGAAGAAGGTACGTACATAATCATTGGCTGGGTTATTAAGAATTTCATCAGGGGTACCGATTTGTACCACCACACCACCTTGCATAATCGCGATACGATCGCCAATACGCATGGCTTCATCCAGATCATGAGAAATAAATACAATGGTGCGTTGTTTATCACCCTGTAAGCTTAATAACTCATCTTGCATTTCTGTTCGGATTAATGGGTCAAGTGCGGAGAATGCCTCATCCATTAATAAGATATCAGGATCATTGGCCAGTGCACGAGCAAGCCCAATACGTTGTCGCATCCCACCGGATAACTCATCCGGCCAAGATTGAGCATGAGAGCTTAAGTTAACTTGCTCTAATGCTGCCATGGCTTTTTCATAGCGCTCTTCTTTGCTAATGCCTGCAAGCTCCATACCAAATGCTGTATTATCGAGTACATTCATATGAGGCATTAAAGCGAATGATTGAAACACCATACTGATTTTTTTACGTCGAATTTGTCGTAAATCTTTATCAGACATGGTGGTGATGTTTTCACCATCAATAAGGACTTCGCCTTTAGTGGGATCTATCAGACGATTGAGAAGGCGCACTAATGTAGATTTACCAGAGCCTGATAATCCCATGATGACAAATATTTCGCCTTCTTCAATGGCCAGATTGGCATTTTGCACACCAACGGTTAACCCTGTTTTATCAAAGATTTGGTCTTTGTTCATACCAGATCCTAATAATTCAAAGGCACGTTTAGGGTGCTCACCAAATATTTTATATAGGTTTTTTACTTCGAGTTTAATTGCCATGCAATATCTATTTTCCTATTTAAATATGAAAGGAATAATTTAAATGTTAATAAATTAGTTTGTTGTTTTTCCTAAATTGAGATTTTTAGTAGGGGAATTACCCTATCATAATGAACAAGCCTGACAACCCTATGTTAATTATAATTAAACAAATAATTTTGTGATTTTTTTAGATTTTTTTTGATGATTAATAATTAAATAAAGTAAAATTATAGAAAAGAAAGAAGTCAAGGAAATCATACTAACTGTATGAAATAACATTATTTTTATTCAGATGTTAATTTTAATTATCATCACAATAGAAATAACAACAAAATAAAAAAATGTAAAAAGATACTAATAAAATAAAAATAGAAAAAAATGCATTAACATTAAAAAATCTTATGTTTTTTGAGGGGTGATCTTAAGTTATCGATAACTAGTCATAAAAATCATTCGTAAAAAATTGATAATTCTGGTTAATGGGACGGTAAAAATTACACAATCAGGTTGTTTTTCAAGCAAATAAAAAGGCACTAAAAAATAAGTTTTATTTTTCAGTGCATTATATTAATTGATTAATTCATAATTAATATGAATGTATTCTGTTTTTTTACTGTAGAGGGTTAGCTAGAAATCCCAGTCATCATCTTCGGTATTGATCGTTTTACCAATAACATAAGAAGAGCCTGAGCCAGAAAAGAAATCATGATTTTCATTTGCATCTGGCGATAGTGATGAAAGTATTGCTGGACTAACATTAGTTATTTCATCTGGAAATAGTGCTTCATAACCTAAATTCATCAGCGCTTTATTCGCATTATAATGAAGGAATTTTTTTACATCTTCTGTCCAACCGACAGAGTCGTAGAGATCTTCTGTATATTTAACTTCATTATCATATAAATCTAATAATAATGAGAAAGCAAAGTCTTTAATATCTTGTTTCTCTAATGATGATTTATTTAATAACTGATTTTGGAATTTATAGCCAATATAATAACCATGCACAGCTTCGTCACGAATAATTAAACGAATTAAGTCGGCTGTATTGGTTAATTTCCCTCGACTTGACCAATACATTGGTAAATAAAATCCAGAATAGAATAAAAAAGACTCTAAAAATACACTGGCAATTTTTTTCTTTAATGGATCACTATCTTGATAATAACGCAGAATAATATCTGATTTCTTTTGCAAATAGATATTTTCTTCACTCCAACGATAAGCATCATCAACATCTGTTGTTAAGCAGAGTGTCGAAAATATCGAGCTATAAGAGCGAGCATGTACCGCTTCCATAAAACAGATATTCGATAATACCGCCTCTTCATGAGGAGTCTGAGCATCAGGCATTAAGGTTGGTGCCCCGACCGTATTTTGTATCGTATCGAGCAGTGTAAGCCCTGTAAATACACGGATAGTCAACTGTTTTTCAGCTTGGGTTAAGGTATTCCATGAAGGTATATCATTAGAAAGTGGAATTTTTTCGGGTAACCAAAAATTCATGGTTAAACGGTTCCAAACTTCTAAATCTTTTTCGTCTTCAATACGATTCCAATTTATCGCATTAACACGACTTAAATAAGATGCAGACATAGTAACACTTTCCTTATCATTATTATTAAAGGGCGCATGAAACACAGCCTTTTATTTCTGTGCCGGCTAATGCTGTTTGTCTAATACGAATGTAATACAAGGTCTTTATACCTTTACGCCATGCATAAATTTGTGCTTTATTAACATCCCTTGTGGTTGCTTCATCAGAAAAGAATAATGTTAGCGACAATCCTTGGTCGATATGTTGTGATGCTTGGGCATAGGTATCGATAATTTTTTCTGCGCCAATTTCATAAGCATCTTGATAAAAATGACGGTTTTCATTAGTCATAAAAGGGGCGGGGTAATAAACCCGACCGATTTTACCTTCTTTTCTTATTTCAATCGGTGCCACAATGGGGTGAATACTCGATGTAGAGTGATTGATATAAGAGATTGATCCTGTTGGCGGTATTGCTTGTAAGTTTTGATTATAAATACCGTGAGTCATAATCGAGAGCTTAAGTTTTTGCCAATCTTCTTGGGTTGGAATATGAATATTGGATTGGCTAAATAGCTGGTGGACTTTTTGGGTTTTAGGTAACCACTGTTTTGATAAATATTTATCAAAATACTCCCCAGTGGCATATTTTGACTGTTCAAACCCTTTAAAGCGCTGTTTAGTCTCTATCGCTAATTGGTTAGAGGCTAAAAGGGCATAGTATGTTACGGTATAGAAATAGATATTGGTAAAATCAAGTCCTTCTTCTGAACCATAATAAATCCCTTCACGGGCTAAATAACCATGTAAGTTCATTTGCCCTAAGCCAATGGCATGAGATGCTTGGTTGCCTTTTTCAATAGAAGGTACTGATTCTATTTTAGTCATTTGTGCCACACTCGTCAGTGCTCTGATGGCAACATTTACGGTATGCGCAAAATCTGGTGAGTCCATCGCCATAGCGATATTCATTGATCCGAGATTACAGCTAATATCATGACCAATTTGTCGATAACTTAAATCAGGATTGTATTCACTGGCACTATTTACTTGTAAGATTTCTGAGCATAAATTGCTCATATTAATTCGGCCCGCAATCGGATTTGCGCGATTGACGGTATCTTCAAACATAATATAGGGATAACCTGATTCAAATTGAATTTCAGCTAAAGTTTGAAAAAATGCCCGTGCTTTAATTTTTTTCTTACGTATCTCTGCATTGTTGACCATTTCAGTATATTTTTCGCTAATACTGATTTCTGACATAGGAACGCCATATACTCGTTCTACATCATAAGGTGAAAATAGATACATATCTTCGTTGCGTTTAGCTAATTCAAAGGTGATGTCGGGAATAACGACACCTAATGAAAGCGTCTTAATACGTATTTTCTCATCGGCATTTTCTCGTTTTGTATCTAGAAAATGATAGATATCAGGATGATGAGCATGGAGATAAACCGCTCCAGCACCTTGTCTTGCGCCTAATTGATTGGCATATGAGAAGGCATCTTCAAGCATTTTCATTACCGGTACTACGCCAGACGATTGGTTTTCAATGCGTTTTATGGGAGCTCCTGCTTCTCGTAAATTAGTCAGTAAGAAAGCAACACCTCCGCCACGTTTCGACAATTGCAACGCAGAATTGACTGCTCGGCCAATGGACTCCATGTTGTCTTCGATACGTAATAAAAAACAAGAGACCAATTCGCCACGCTGTTTTTTTCCACAATTTAAGAAAGTAGGGGTTGCAGGCTGAAAACGGCCACTAATTATCTCATCGACAAGGTGAGTGGCGAGTTTGGTATTCCCCTGTGCTAGGGTTAAGGCAACCATACAAACACGATCTTCATAGCGTTCGAGATAACGCTCACCATCAAAGGTTTTTAAGGTGTAACTGGTGTAGTATTTAAATGCACCTAGGAACGATTGAAAGCGAAATTTTTTGCTATAGGCATGCTTAAAAAGCTGTTTGATAAACGGGAAATCATACTGCTCTAATACTTGTGCTTCGTAGTAGTGTTGTTGCACCAGAAAATCGAGCTTTTCTTTTAGATCATGAAAAAACACCGTATTTTGATTAACGTGTTGACGAAAAAAATGGTGGGTGGCTAATTTGTCTTTATCAAACTGGATATTGCCTTGCTCATCATAGAGATTGAGCATGGCATTTAAGGCGTGATAATCGAGTTGTTCTATAGAGTGGGTCATATTTTTTATCTCATTCACTTTTCAGTCATTATTTGCTAGCTGACCAAAATGTGCTTAATCCGTTTTTTACACGTTTAACATCTTCAGGCGTACCAAGTAACTCAAAACGATAGAGAAAAGGGACTTGGCATTTTTGTGCAATAATGTCACCGGCCAAGCCGTAAGCAGAGCCAAAATTGGTATTTCCTGAAGCAATAACACCGCGTATTAATTGGCGATTTTCAGGGATATTTAAAAACTGGATCACCGCTTTAGGCACTGCGCCTTTAACGCCACCGCCACCATAAGTTGGGCATAGCAACACAAAAGGTTGTGTGGCTTGTAGTGGTTCACCCTCTTTTATCCTTGTCGCTTGTAGATTAAGTTTTTGTACGAAGCGGTGACAATTTTCTGAGCGACTAGAGAAATAAATTAAAGGGGCAGTTGATTGCATAAGTTGCTCCTTTAACGCGCTATTTGACGAATTTTATCTGGGCAGAAGCCAGACCAATGTTCGTCACCATTAACAACAACTGGTACTTGGCGATATCCCATAGAAACTATTTTTGCTAATGCTTGAGTGTCTTGGGTGAGATCAACCGCAGTGAAAGGAATTTTTTGTTGTTGTAATGCGCGCTCGGTTGCACTGCATTGAACACAATTTGGTTTGGTATAGAGGATCACAGACATAGAATAACCCTTATAAAAATGTGAATGTGTCTGCTCACAGTCACAATGAAAAGTGCTTAAATACTATATATAGGTTTATTCTTTTTCAACCACACTAGATATGGTGTTTTTTATTTTTGATAATGATTATTATTAAAATTAAGCAGTTAGCAGATTTATTTTATTTTCTTATCGCTCATTTGAGCAATTTTTATTAGGTATAGTAGAAAATTAGATGATTGATTTACTTACAAAGCATGTTTTAATCTTGATGATACAGACAAATCAATAGAGAACACATTATGTACCAAGATTATCTCAATACGCCGAAAGGTTTTCCAAAGCCTTATATATCCATTACTGCAGATGATGATGGCATCACCAGCCTTAACTTTGTTAGTGAAAAAGAGGCGTTAGTTAATTCAAATGCCATAATTGACCTGTGTATAAAACAGTTAAAAGAGTATTTTTCGGGTAAACGCACCCTATTTTCAGTGCCACTAGCGCCTAAAGGAACCGAATTTCAAATACGCGTTTGGCAGACTTTACAGTCTATTCCTTATGGTGAAATTTGGAGTTATAAAAAGTTGGCACTTACATTAGGTTCCGTCAACTATTGCAGAGCGGTAGGAATGGCAAATTCACGTAACCCAATCTCGTTAATTATTCCTTGCCATCGCGTCATTGGTCATAATGGTAAGTTAGTAGGCTATACTGGGGGACTTGATATCAAACGTTGGCTATTACACTATGAAAAAGTGGATATTGACGAATAGTTCATATTGTAAGTATTAAGCACTATTTCTTAAGTGATTAATGGCTTAAGTTATGGGATTTGTCTGAATAATAATCGTTTAACAGAAAAAAAATACGCGTTTCGTGATCTAGACTGTGGACAGCGAATCATCATTTTTGTTTTACTATAGCCAACGCAAAACGCTTGCGTTTATTTTCTATTTTAAAGGTAAACTTGATGTCTAAATTAAAAGGTAACGTTAAGTGGTTTAACGAAACTAAAGGTTTTGGTTTTATCACTCCAGAAGATGGCAGTAAAGATGTGTTCGTCCACTTTTCCGCTATTGTTTCAGAAGGTTTTAAAACACTTGCTGAAGGTCAAAAGGTAGAGTTTGAAGTTACTGACGGCGCGAAAGGGCCATCTGCTGCAAACGTTGTCGCTATCTAATTAACGACTTCTCCAAAAGTAAAAAACGTTTTTGAAATGACCCCCAATAGTTGGACAACCAATTATTGGGGGTCTTTTTATGTCAAATACAGGGGGGATTTAAACATCATCATTGCCAATCAATGGTCAGTGGGTGAAGCATTTCAGACACTTTCTGAAAAGTATTTATTAAAATAAATTAAAACTATTTTACTAAAAGCTGACTATCTTGTTCTGCCTTCTTTTTAGCCTGCTGAAAACGAAGAAGTAACTCATTTTTCTGGACTTTAATAGCGTTATAGTCAACATTGTCGTTTTTCTTTTTAGATATTTGTTTGTATAACAAAATAAGCCTCCTCAACGTAAACGTTTTAACACTCCTTTTCCTATTATTGGAAAAAATAAATTTAATATCTATATATTTAAAGATATCAAAACCAATAAGCTCATCATGTAAAATGTAATGTGAATGGTGAGACATTTAATTTCTCATTATTATAAAAATAATTGAATTAATTTAATAACAATTAAATCATCAAGATACCAACAAAAAATTTCATTTATTAGATATAAAACCCTCATCAAAAACAATAATAAAAAACCTAAAAATAACAAAAATTGAAAATAGATAATAATAAATTAAACTGTTTTCTTAAAAATACTATTTGAAATACTCTAATAGTTGGACAACCCATTATTGGGGGTCTTTTTATGTCAAATACAGAGGGGATTTAAACATCATCATTGCTACTTAGGGTGACTATGCTTGCCACACTGCATAACTCTCGCTCGTTTTGATGATGAAAAAAGACTTGAGAAATTTAAAGAGGAGCTTGCGTATCTAGCTGCGAGATAAATACCGTGGTTGAAAGTTTTTTAAATTATTAAAATCAAAAACACATCATTGGTATCATTTCAAAATATCAATGAATGTATTGATAAAATTGGCTAATTTATTGAGTAATACCACCGGGAACAAAATCAAATTAAAAGGCCTGACATTGGTTGAATATTAAGTTCAGGCCTTATAAATCGCTTAACTAAAAGAGTACAACTTTATGATTAACGGTTTTTATCTTGTTAAAGAGACTACATTTCACGGAGTAGCCAGAATGCGAATGCCGTCATCAGAAACGAGCCCGCTAAGTTTGCCCCCATGGTACCTAATGCCCAGCCTATTCGTCCTTCATTAAATAAGGCGACCACCTCAACGGAAAAAGTAGAAAAGGTGGTTAAGCCACCACAAAAACCTGTGGTAAGCATGATTTTCCAAATAGGGTCAATATTGGGAGCTTTACTAAACCAAGCAATGCCAAAGGCGATAATAAAGGCACCAATACAGTTAGCGACCAAGGTCCCCGTTGCAAAATGGGGAAAAAGAGAATTGAGGCGGTAGCTAATTAGCCAGCGTAGTACGCTACCTAAACCACCGCCGATAAATACAGCTATCGCAATGTTAAGCATAAGAGAGATTAATCGTTATTTAACCTCAATCCCTTGAGCTTGAAGATCAGCATGATAAGACGAACGAACAAATGGTCCACAAGCGGCGTGGGTAAAGCCCATTGCTAATGCTTGCTCTTTCATATATTCAAACTCGTCAGGACTGACGTAGCGTTGAACAGGAAGATGGTGACGACTGGGTTGTAAATATTGCCCTAATGTCAGCATCGTTACACCATGTTTACGCAGATCGCGCATCACGTCAATAATTTCTTCATTTGTTTCACCTAAACCGACCATTAACCCCGATTTAGTTGGAATATTTGGGTGGGCTTGTTTAAAGCGTTCTAGTAACGTTAGAGACCATTGATAGTTCGCACCAGGACGCACTTGACGATAAACACGAGGTACGTTTTCTAAATTGTGGTTAAAGACGTCTGGTGGTGTGTCAGTGAGGATCTCTAATGCTTTATCCATACGACCACGGAAATCAGGGACTAAAGTTTCGATGCGAATATTAGGATTTTTTTCACGGATAGCGGTAATACAATCGGCAAAATGTTGTGCACCACCATCGCGTAGGTCATCGCGATCTACTGAGGTGATAACAACATAACGTAATCCCATATCTTTTATCGTTTGGGCTAATTTAATTGGCTCTTGGGGATCGGGTGCGTTAGGACGACCATGGGCAACGTCGCAAAATGGGCAACGACGCGTACAGATTGCCCCTAAGATCATAAAGGTTGCGGTGCCGTGGTTAAAACATTCTGCAAGATTAGGGCATGAAGCCTCTTCACAAACAGAATGCAGGCCATTTTTACGCATGGCCGCTTTAATACCTTGAATTTTACTTGAATCTGCGGGCAACTTTATTTTCATCCACTCAGGTTTGCGTAGCAGTTCTTCACGTTCTGTAACGATTGTTTTAACAGGAATAAGTGCCATTTTATCGGCGTCACGATATTTTACGCCGCGTTCCATCTGAATAGGTTTACTCATAATTGTGCCAGTTCCAGTTATCTAGGGTGATTAACACGATGTGACTGAGGTAATCAGGGTTTTAAAAAAAAATGATAAATGTTAAAAAAATTATAGCATTTTTATTGCTGTGGTTGGAATCCCAGTTGTGTACAAAAATGGTTGATTAATAATGATGCCACTTGTTCCGATGTTGCATTCGGCGCCAAATCAACCAGTTGTGTCATTTTTAGATCAGGATAACCACAAGGATTTATTCGCGTAAAAGGAGATAAGTCCATATCAACATTAAGTGCTAGACCATGAAAAGAGCAACCTTTGCGTATACGTAATCCCAAAGAGCAAATTTTATCACCATTAACATACACGCCCGGTGCATCTGCACGAGCATATGCGTCTACATTAAATTCTGCGAGTGTGTTGATCACAGTATTCTCTAAAACAGTGACTAATTGGCGAACGCCAATATGGTTACGTTTTAGATCAAGCAAAACATACATCACTTGTTGGCCAGGGCCGTGGTAGGTTACTTGTCCACCGCGGTCAGATTGGATCACCGGTATAGAGCCTGTGTTTAAAAGGTGTTCTGCTTTACCCGCTTGACCTTGGGTAAAAACCTGTTCATGTTGAACCAGCCAAATTTCATCAGGTGTATGACTTTCCCGTTTTTCCGTAAACTGATGCATAGAATCAGAAACCGGTAAATAGGGTTTCATACCCAATTGGCGAATAATGATTGTTTTATCTTGCACCGTGAAAATCTTCATTTGTAGCGTAATTGTGAAAGGCAGTATAACGCTCCAACAAATGAACTACCAGAATGAGATGAGATTATTGCTTCAGTTTGTGTTTGATAAAGGAATATTGATAAAAAAACGACGTAGTGAGAAGAGGAGGAAGGGGAGATAGATGTGATTAACCAAGAAGAGCTTAATTGGCGATTAACCCCAATTAGGCTTTTATTTAAGTGAGACTTGCTAAATCTAGGTGACAAATCAATAACGAAATAATAAGAATTAATATAAGAAGTAAGGTGAAAGAGAAAGATAAAGAGAAGATACCGCGTAATATTGTTTCTTAAGTACGTCTAATGCCCCCTAATAGGGTAAGGGGGCAAATAGAAAACAATTATAACACCATGCGAACAAGCTCTAATTCACCTAACTCTTTATAGAGGGTTTCTACTTGTTCAATATGCGTTGCGTTGATAGTCACAGAGACTGAGTGATAGTTACCTTTGCTACTTGGTTTTACTGAAGGTGTATAATCACCGGGTGCATGACGCTGGATCACTTCAACGACTTGGTCAACTAATTCGGGTTTAGCATGTCCCATGACTTTGTAAGTAAATGAGCAAGGGAACTCTAATAGTTCGTTTAATTTTGTTTTCATCATAATGTAATCCTTAAGACAACAGGCGATGTTGTTTTAATAATCTCTTTTACACCTCATCAGCACAAATAAAAAGCGCATTCCTCCTATAATGAGGAATGCGATACTGATAGTTAGGGTAAATATAGAATGGGTAAATGTGTTTATTCCAATATCGATATAATCTTTATATATGGACACATTTATCCTTTTCAAGCCTTAACCAAACCAACGTGAAAATAATAATTTGATGTAATCAATCAAGCGGCTGAAAATGCCACCTTCTTTCACTTCATTCATAACAACAAGTGGACGTTGTTCAATGACTTGCCCATCAAGTTGGAAATTAATGGTGCCAACCACTTGGTTTTTACTGACTGGGGCATGTAATTCAACATTATCTAATACATAACTGGCCTTTAGATCTTTGAGTCGGCCACGGGGGATCGTGAGATAAACATCTTTATCAACCCCTAATTGCACTTTATCAGTATCACCATACCAGATAGGTTCAGCAGCAAATTCTTTACCCACTTGCAGTGGTTTTACCGTTTCAAAGAAGCGAAAACCCCAAGTAAGTAGTTTTTTACTTTCAGCATCACGGCCTTTAGATGAGTGTCCACCCATCACGGCAGAAATCAAGCGCATATTTCCTTCTGTTGCAGAGGCAACAAGATTATAACCTGCAGCTTCAGTATGACCCGTTTTAATACCATCAACATTGAGGCTAGTATCCCAAAGTAAACCATTACGGTTAGTTTGACGGATATTATTGTAGGTAAACTCTTTTTCTTTATAAATGGCATATTCTTCTGGAACATCACGAATTAATGCGGCGCCAATCAATGCCATATCTCGTGCACTACTGTATTGCCCAGGTGCATCTAAACCATGTACAGTTTGAAATTGTGTGTTTTGTAAACCTAGACGCTTAACATAGTCATTCATCATAGTGACAAAGGTATCTTGGCTTCCCGCAACATAAGAGGCCATTGCTACACAGGCATCATTACCTGATTGTAGATTGATACCGCGTGTTAATTGTGAAACGGTGACTTTATCACCGGGTTTTAAAAACATTAATGATGAACCGCGAAATACAGGGTTGCCCGTTGCCCATGCTTCTTCACCAATAGGAACAATATCGTTGTTCGATATTTTTCCTGCACGAATGGCTTGACCTATAACATAACTGGTCATCATTTTGGTTAAACTGGCTGGATCACGACGGACATCTGCGTTTTTTTCCGCGAGGACTTTCCCAGAATTATAGTCGATAAGAATATAGGATTCGGCTTCGATATTAGGAACAGCGGGTATCATTGTTTTTAATGTGTCATCAGCAATAGCATGATGGCTAATAGCTAATAAAATAAAGGTTGCACTAAATAGACGTGTTCTTAGTAATTTCACTGGGCGTGTCTGTTTCATTCTGTTTGTCTGTTCCGGAAATTCAGGGAAAATAAATAAAAGTTGATAAGAAAAATATCAGCAAACTCAGGTGATTCTATGCCTGAATTTGCTTTTAGAAAAAGAGTTTTTACGAATTATTACCCTTTATTGGCTAACAATAAACCCATCGATATTTTTACTTTGTTTCAAAGCACTTTTTATTGTTTCGGCTTGCGTTTTTGATGAGTAGGGGCCTAATTGCACTTTATGTAGTCCATCAGTTGTATTAATGACACCTTGGGTATTTAAAGCATTGGTTAATTCAGATAACCATGTTTGTGCATTAGTTTGATTACTTAAAGCACCTACTTGTACATAGTAGCCTTGCGCTATTGCGCTAGATGAAGATACTGGCTGTGGAGCTGGAGCTGGAGCTGGAGCTGGAGCTGGAGCTGGTTGAGTCACAGTTATGGGAGACGGCGCTGTTACAGAGGGTTGGGGAGCCATTGTCGATGGCTGAGTATTAAAGTTAGGACGCTCAGGTAATGTAGTGGCTCTTTTCTCTATTTGTGCACCTTGGGTACCAATACCACTTATTTGGCCATTTTGATCAACGACAATACCTTCAATTTGAATAGGGGTTGTTGGCATTAACTGCAAACTGTTATAAACAGCAGGTGTAACCTGTATTTGTTTGCCTTCAACGTAAGGGCCACGATCGTTAATTCGCACAATCATTGTGCGTCCATTGATTAAGTTTGTTATTTTCGCATAACTTGGAATAGGCAATGTTGGGTGTGCCGCAGCAAACTCATAAGGGTTGACTCGTTCACCTATGGTTGTTAAGCGACTCATTGCTAAGCTGTCGTAAACAATCGCTTGTCCCCGTTCACTAAAGTTCGCCGGATCTTTGACTATGCGATAAATTACCCCATTTTTACGATAATCTTGATTCGCAGTCGGGTGATAAGGCTCATAACGAGGCTCTATACCTAATACGGGTTGTGTAGGTACATTTGGCAACCTTGTGGTTGGCTGATTATTATTCACAGGTTTATCAGCAACACATCCTGCAAGTAGCAATGCACTGACACCCATCAAAACCCATTGCAAACGCATAGAAACCTCATTATAAACTTTTTGATAATAGTTTTCGGTGTGTATGAATTGACATAACAATGCCAAATCCTGCCATTAGTACAATTAATGCCGATCCCCCATAGCTTACCAGTGGTAATGGCACGCCGACTACTGGGAGGATCCCACTCACCATACCAATATTGACGAAAACATAAACAAAGAAGATCAGCATTAATCCACCAATCATGACTCTGCCAAATGTATTTTGTGCTTTTGTCGCGAGATAAAGACCTCGAGCAATTAAGAGTATATAGAGCGTTAGTAGGATTAAAACACCAATCAGTCCTAATTCTTCTGCGAGTACGGCAAAAATAAAGTCGGTATGGCGCTCTGGTAAAAATTCAAGTTGAGACTGAGTCCCTTGTAACCAACCTTTGCCATGTAATCCACCAGAACCGATAGCAATTTTAGATTGGATAATATGATATCCGGCTCCTAAGGGGTCAATTTCAGGATCAAGTAACATCATGACCCGTGTTCGTTGGTAGTCATGCATCAAGAAAAACCAGAGTATCGGAATAAATCCAGCAATTAATAGTGTTGCGACAGTAATCAAACGCCAACTCATACCGGCAAGGAAGATAACAAAAATTCCTGAAGCAGCAATTAAAATAGAGGTACCCAAATCAGGTTGTGCAGCCACTAAAAGGGTGGGGACGAAGATCAGCACTAAGGCTATTGCTGTGTTACGTAATGTTGGCGGACAAACATCACGGTTCATAAAGCGAGCGACCATTAGAGGAACGGCAATTTTGGCAATTTCAGAAGGCTGAAAACGTATGATACCTAAATCAAGCCAGCGTTGTGCACCTTTACTAATTTGCCCAAAGACATCAACAAAAATAAGTAATACAACACAAAATACGTAAAGGTGAGGAGCCCAGTTTTCATACACCCGTGGAGGGATCTGCGCCATGATAATCATAACGATAAAACCCGTAGCAATTTGTCCCAGCTTGCGTTCCATCATATCGGGATCTTGCCCACTTGCTGTCCACATAATAAATGCGCTGTAGCATAATAAGGCAATAATACAGAGCATAAAGAATGGATCGATATGTAAACGCGTCCAGAGTGATTTTTTCTTGTTATTTTCTGTCATTGGGTTATTCCTCTGAGCCACGCGGTGAAGGCGGGGAAATAGGCAACTCGGTGTTGTTGTCTCCAAGTATAATGTGATCAAGTATTTGGCGAGTAATATCCCCAACAGATGGGCCAGCACCACCATTTTCTAAAATTATAGAGACGGCAACGGTAGGGTTTTCATAAGGCGCAAAAGCAATCATTAATTTATGATCACGAAGATGTTCTGCTAATTGGCTAGCATTATAGGTTTCATAACTAAATACCTGTGCTGTACCTGATTTTGCAGCAATCTTATAAGGAGCATCAGCAAAGCTACGTCGCCCTGTACCATTGGGTAGATTGGCCACACCATACATACCGTACTTCGCTAACTCCCAATAACCGGAGTTGATATCGCCAATTTGGCGTGTCTCTTTATCCACGTAAGGTAGCATTTCATTACCTAACTTGGTGCCATAAAGTAAGTGAGGGGTTTTAACCTGACCATCGTTAATTAAGGTCATTAACGCTTTTGACATTTGGATTGGGGTCGCCGTCCAGTAACCTTGACCTATACCAACAGGGATGGTATCCCCTTGATACCAAGGTTTTTTATATCGTTGTTGTTTCCATTCTCGGGTTGGCATAATGCCATTACGCTCTTCAGACAGGTCAATCCCCGTGTATTCACCATAGCCAAAGCGAGACATCCATGTGGAAATACGATCAATACCCATATCATAGGCAACTTGATAGAAGAAAGTATCTGCTGACTCAATAATGGATTTAGTAACATTGAGTTTTCCATGACCCCAACGTTTCCAGTCACGATAGCGTTTTTCAGAGCCGGGCAGTTGCCACCAGCCCGGATCATGGATAGTTGTGTTAGGAGTAATAACCCCTTCACTTAGGGCTGCAACAGACATAAAGGGTTTAACCGTTGATGCAGGAGGATAGAGCCCTTGGGTTGCCCGGTTTATTAATGGTCTATCGGGATTATTAAGTAGGCCTTGATAGTCTGTATTAGATATTCCCCCAACAAATAGGTTAGGGTCATAACTTGGATTAGAAACCAGTGCTAATATCTCGCCGTTACGAGGATTTGTGACGACTACAGCCGCTCGGCTAGTGGTTAATAGCGTTTCAATATAGGTTTGTAATTCAAGATCGATAGTTAGGTAGATATCTTTACCGGCTTGTGGTGGTTGCTCATGCAATTGGCGGATCACACGGCCACGGCTATTAACTTCGACCTCTTCATAACCGGTTTTACCATGCAAAACAGATTCATAATAGCGTTCAATACCTAATTTACCGATATCTCGGGTTGCTGCGTAATTAGGATAGAGCCCTTCTTTTTCAAGACGTTCTACATCTTTATCGTTAATTTTTGCAACATAACCAATAACATGAGTAAGAGCTGAACCATAAGGGTAATAGCGACGTTGATAGCCTTTGATTTCTAACCCGGGATAGCGATATTGATTAATGGCAAAACGTGCCACTTGCACTTGGTCAAGTGACGTTTTAAGCGGAATAGAACTAAAACGACGAGAGCGTTTTCGCTCTTTTTCAAATGCAGCAATATCGTCGTCAGTTAAATCAACGACCTCTCGTAAACTCTCCAATGTTTCTTGGATATTAGCCACTTTCTCCGGTACGATTTCTAATTGATAGATAGTACGATTTAGGGCAAGTGGAACCCCATTACGATCGTAAATAATGCCTCGGCTCGGTGGGATGGGAACTAATTTGATCCGGTTATCATTCGAGCGAGTTTGATAATCATCGTGGCGAGCGACTTGTAAGTGATACAAGTTAAAAACTAAGATGCCCGTTAAAACTAAGATCCCTGAAAATGCGACAATAACACGGCGGATAAAGAGTTTTGACTCCGCTGTATAATCTCGAAACGGGGTGCGTTTTCTTTTCTTCATCCCATTAGTTGATTTCACTTACTTACCCGCCAATTTATTATTCCCGATGATAAGGATGGTTTGTGGTAATACTCCATGCACGGTAAAGGCTTTCTGCTACCACTACACGTACTAGCGGATGTGGCATAGTTAATGGAGATAAAGACCAACTTTGTTCTGCAGCTGCTTTACAAGCGGGGGCTAAACCTTCAGGGCCACCAATTAATAAGCTGACATTTCTTCCATCTAACTTCCAGCGATCGAGTTGCTCGGCAAGTTTTGGGGTATCCCAACGGGCGCCAGGAATATCAAGGGTGACGATACGATTTCCTTTACCTACCGCTGCTAACATCTGTTCGCCTTCTTTTTCGAGAATACGCTTAATATCAGCATTTTTCCCTCGTTTACCCGCGGGGATCTCGATGAGTTCTAAGGGCATATCTTTGGGAAAGCGGTTAAGATAATCCATAAAGCCGGTCTGGATCCAGTCCGGCATTTTTGTACCAACGGCGATGAGCTGTAATTTCAAACTCAGCTCCAGAGTTTTTCGAGTTCGTACATACGGCGACTGTCTTCTTGCATTACGTGTACCATGGCTTCACCAAGGTCAACAACAATCCAATCAGAAACGCCTTGTCCTTCGATGCCTAAAGGTTGTAATCCTGCTTCACGACAGTCATCAACCAGATTATCGGCGACAGACATTAAGTGTCTGTTTGAAGTTCCCGTACAGATGATCATGTAATCAGTGACACTTGATTTTCCACGAACATCTAATGCGATAATGTCTTGAGCTTTAGAATCCTCAAGTTTATCAATAATAAATTGCTGTAATTCTGAGCCTTGCAAAAGGGTCACCTTTTTCTATTTAGTTAACTCAATCGAGAAAATAACAAAGCGCTATTTTAAAGGAATTTATACCAATAAATCTATTTTACTCGATGATTTATTCCAGTTGTCGATAGCAAAAACATCTATCAAGTATGGTTGCTATTCGACGCTTGATTTAGAAAAATTCATATATGCCTATTTATTGCGCCATAATAAATAATAAAAGCCGGCAGATAAGAACTTTCCAATTAGACGACAGTTTTACTCCACAGTTCCCTTAATGGGAGCCGAGGGTGAGAATAACAGTAAAACAATGTCTGTCAATGCTCGTGAAATACCTGATAACGGTATCATCACGTCAATGATTGTATCATTATACGGTGTAATGTTGAGATAGTGACTAAGAGAAACAGACGAATGAAAGAAAATTATTATTATTTGGAGCAAATTTCAGAAATAGCGAGTAACAAAAACGCATTGTTACAGGCAGATTGGCAACAATTTTGTCAATTGTTATGCCATGAAGGCATTGAAATTAAACAAAATAATGATCAAAAACGACAAAATAAGGCAGTGATTTGTCGGGTTAAAATGAAAGGGGAATATTCATCAACCTTATTCACGCAGATTTTGGGGGAAGGAGAGTTACAATTAACCCTTGAACAATTTTCTCAACCTAGTGGATTGGAACATTTTCTGACACAGTTTTTTGCCTTAATTGATTATCAACAGCAGGTAAATGCTAAGTTGAGCAAAAAAGCACTGATCCAATTTCATAGTCGATATAAATATTTGTTAATGGCTTATTCTCAAGTCGCTTATCGAGAATTGGGGCGTTATATGGCCAATATCCCTAATTCGCTACCGCTGTTACAATTTGCCGAGCAGTATCAAAAGGCCTTAATGAAAGCACTATCAATACCAGCAACTCGAGAAGGGCATACCAATGCATTAATGCATATGGCGGGGTATTTTAAGCGAGCACTTAGTGCAGAGCAAAAACAGTTGTTAACACAAGAGATTTTATCTTATCGGCAAGGAAAAACGAGTCTTTCGGCTCCTTTGTCACGGTTGAAAAACTACTTGGCGTTTTATCCTGATAATTATCTACTTTCTCAACGCTATTTTTCACCTTATCCAGCGGTATTTGATGACTTAAGAGCGCAATTTTAATCTCTAAGATCTGTTATCGATACAACTGATGCTGTTTGATATAGTTTTCAACAGACTCAGGCAGAAGATCATGACAATCTAATCCTGCTTTATGTCTAGCCCTAATATCGGTCGCTGAAATATTGTATAAAGGAGTATCAGCAAGAAAAATTTTCCCGGCGGGTAAACAGTGAATATCTGCTTGCTGTTTGGTTTGATGTTGTTCAAGCCAGGTTTGCATTTGTGGTGATGTAAATGTGGTTTGGTAACCCGGGCGAGCGCAAACCAATAAGTGACACACATCTAACAACTCTTCCCATTTATGCCAAGTATCAATTGAAAGTAATGAATCTTGTCCAATAATAAAGGCTAATGGCTGTTTCTCACCAATTTCTTGTCTAAACGCTTTTAATGTCTCAATGGTATAAGAGGGAGTCGGTTTCTCTAACTCTCGAGTGTCGACTTTGAAAGCACCAAAAGGTTGTAATGCGAGCCGCACCATGGCTAATCGCTGTTGTGAAGAGGCTTCTGGTTGGGGGCGATGAGGGGGAATATTATTAGGCAACCAAATCACTTCTTTTAGCCCTATCAAGCCAGAAAGGGCTTCTACAGGACGTAAATGCCCATAATGGATCGGATCAAAAGTACCACCATATAGAGCAATGGCTTGATGAATTAAAGGGGGGTTATTATTGGTGCTAGCCATGGCGAATAAATCCTTCCGGTAATGCTTTTCCACATAATAATAAGCCAAGGGCATGAAGTTCAGGCCAAACGTTTTGTCCGTGATCCTGTTTAAGGGTTATTTCAATCTGGGTAAGTAATCGCATGGCAGTGAGTAATTGATGCTCTGACAAACGTTGTAACGCGGCGGTAAATATCGGACGTCGGTTTTGCCATATCCGATGTTGATCGAAAACGGATTTTAAGGAGGCCGTTTTAGCGCTACGATGTAAGGTAATTAATTGCATTAATTCGCGTTGCAATGTTCTAAGCAGAATAACGGGTTCAGTATCCTCTCTTTTTAGTTGCTGCAAGATATGCCATGCCCGTTGGGTTTTGCCTGCTAATAATGCATCAATCCAATGATAAGCAGTAAAATGAGAGGCATCATTGACAGCCGCTTCAACTCTTGGCAGGGTTAATTTACCATCAGGATAGAGCAAACAGAGGCGTTCAATTGCTTGAGCTAAAGCGAGTAAATTTCCTTCATAGCAGTAACACAGTAATTGATTACCTTGTTCATCAAGCTCAAGGCCTTTTTGCTTGGCGCGTCTCGCTACCCAATTTGGTAATTTATCTAACTCAGGGGTTAAGCAAGTCACATAAATACCTTGCTGGCTGAGTGTTTTAAACCATTCGCTATTTTCCTGTGCCTTGGTTAATTTATGTCCACGTAAAATTAACAAGAGATCTTCATGCAATTCGTGAGATAAGCGTAAGAGCTTTTCTGACATTGCCGCATTAGGACCATTCTCAGGAAGATGGAGTAAGATAGATTGCTTTTGTGAAAAAAGACTCAGTGACTGGCAGAGTGAATATATTTCATTCCAATCAGTGCTGTTATCAAGGGTAAATTGATAATGTTCCGTAAAGCCTTGTGATTTTGCCACCGTTTGAATGGCATCTTGAGATTCTTGGAGTAATAGCGGTTCATTACCCCAAAGTAGGTAACTTTGGCGCAACCCCTCTTGGAGTTGCGCATTAAGTTGTTCTGGATAAAGGCGGATCATTTGGCTGGTGAGATTATCTGTTTCGCTTTAGCTGCCTCTGACGCTTTTTGGCGTTCAGCATTGTGAACCACCAATAATTTACGTACTAAGATAGCGGTAGCCTGTTCACGCATTTCCTGTTTGATAATATCATTTTCGGCATCTTTAGCTAATGCTTCTAATGGGTTATCAAAGAATGGACGTGAAACCTGTGATGAAATAGGGTAGATGGTTCCATCAGGCATAATCACTTGTGCATCTAGGACAAAAGTGAGCTGACGTTCAGCCGATTTACCGTCTTGATACACAGAGACAGTCTCTTTATTTTCTGAAGATCCAACAATTTTGAGAACAGGAATATCTGCTTTTGGCGTTTCAACCAGTTGAACTCCACTTAATCTCAATTGTTGACGCATTACACGAGATAGTGGCCCGTATGGGTCACCAGAGCTTAGGTAAAGCGTTTTTAATTCAGCTGGAACTTGGGTTTTACCTTGTAGGTGAAAACCGCAGCCAGCGGTGACCAACACCGCTAACGCAAAAAACAGCGAAAATAGATATCGCACTAAGCCTCCTTATCAGCCAACAACGATGTTCAGTAATTTGCCCGGTACATAAATCACTTTACGTACGGTGACATTTTCTAAATATTTAGCAACACTGTACTCTTTTGTTGCCATTTCCTGAACATAATCTTTTTCTGAATTAGCAGGAACAGTGATACGACCACGTACTTTACCATTAACTTGAACAATAATAAGTTTCGTGTCATCGACCATCGCTTCTTCATCAGCAACAGGCCATGGTGCAACATCAATATCCTCTTTACCACCTAACGCTTGCCACATGACAAAACAAGCATGTGGAATGATAGGAGAAAGCATACGTACCACTGCTTCTAATGCTTCTTGCATTAAAGCACGATCTTGCTCAGTCTCTTGTGGTGCACGTGTTAATTTATTCATTAACTCCATAATCGCAGCAATAGCCGTATTGAATGCTAAGCGGCGACCTACATCATCAGAAACTTTGGCGATAGTTTTGTGTAAATCGCGACGTAAGTCTTTCTGCTCTGTGGTTAATGTTGCCAAATCAAGTGATTGAGTCGTTCCTTTTTCGGTATGCTCATGAACTAAACGCCATAAACGACGTAAGAAACGGTTCGCACCTTCAACACTTGATTCTTGCCACTCAAGTGTTAATTCTGGTGGTGCAGCAAACATCATAAATAGACGTACGGTATCAGCACCATAACGCTCAACCATGGTTTGTGGGTCGATGCCGTTATTTTTTGATTTAGACATTTTGCTCATACCAGCGTAAGTCAGTTCATGGCCTGCACTGTCAGTTGCTTTGATGATGCGATTTTTTTCATCGCGTTCAACAATCGCTTCTGCAGGAGAGACCCAATGGCGAGCGCCATCTTCACCGGTATAATAAAATGCATCTGCTAATACCATGCCTTGGCACAGTAAGCGTTTAGCAGGTTCATCAGAATTAACTAAACCAGCATCACGCATCAATTTATGGAAGAAACGGAAATACATCAGGTGCATGATAGCGTGTTCAATACCACCAATGTACCAGTCAACCGGTAACCAATAGTTAGCAGCTTTTGGATCTAACATTCCCTTGTCGTAATCAGGGCAGGTATAACGTGCGTAATACCAAGAAGATTCCATAAAGGTATCAAAAGTATCTGTTTCACGTAGCGCTGGTTGACCATTAATCGTTGTTTTAGCCCACTCAGGATCCGCTTTAATTGGACTAGTAATGCCGTCCATTTTCACATCTTCTGGTAAAATAACCGGTAATTGGTCATCAGGAACTGGAACAACGGTACCATCTTCTAAGGTTGCCATTGGAATTGGCGCACCCCAATAACGTTGACGAGAAACACCCCAGTCACGTAAACGGTAATTCACTTTACGTTCACCCACACCCATTGCAGTAAGTTTATCTGCAATAGCATTAAAACCAGCTTGGTTATCAAGTCCTGAGAATTCACCAGAGTTAATCAGGCTATTTTTCTCAGTCAGAGCGCCTGTTGATAAGTCAGGTTGGTTACCTTCTGCATCAGCAATAACCGCTTTAATCGGCAAACCATATTTAGTGGCAAATTCCCAGTCGCGTTCATCGTGACCAGGAACGGCCATAACCGCACCTGTACCGTATTCCATTAAGACAAAGTTAGCTACCCAAATAGCGACTTTCTCTTGGGTTAATGGATGAATAGCATACAGACCTGTAGCAATACCTTTTTTCTCCATGGTTGCCATTTCAGCTTCTGCCATCTTCATGTTACGGCATTCATCAATGAAGTGCTGAATTTCAGGATTATTTTGAGCGGCTTTTTGAGCTAATGGATGACCGGCGGCCACAGCAACATAAGTGACCCCCATAAAGGTATCTGGACGTGTGGTATATACGGTCATGGTATCGTCGCTATCTGCGACATCAAAGGTAATTTCTACACCTTCAGACCGGCCAATCCAGTTACGTTGCATGGTTTTAACTTGTTCTGGCCATTCATCTAACGTATCTAAGTCGTTTAACAGCTCTTCAGCATAATCGGTGATTTTAATAAACCACTGTGGAATTTCTTTGCGCTCGACAGGGGTGTCGCAACGCCAGCAACAACCATCGATGACTTGTTCGTTAGCCAGTACGGTTAAGTCGTGTGGGCACCAGTTTACAGCAGAGGTTTTTTTATACACTAAACCTTTTTCATACAGCTTAGTGAAAAACCACTGTTCCCAACGATAATATTCTGGTGTACAGGTGGTGACTTCACGATCCCAATCATAACCAAAGCCCAGTTTTTTTAACTGGCCTTTCATATAATTGATATTTTCATAAGTCCACGGTGCAGGTGCGGTGTTATTTTTTACGGCAGCACCTTCTGCGGGTAAACCAAACGCATCCCAACCAATAGGTTGTAAGACGTTTTTACCCAACATACGTTGATAACGGGAAATCACGTCACCAATGGTGTAGTTACGGACGTGTCCCATGTGTAGTCGACCAGAAGGATAAGGTAGCATTGACAGGCAGTAATATTTTTCTTTGTTATTATCTTCTGTCACTTTAAATGTATTGTTCTTTTCCCAGTGTTCCTGGATAGTTTGCTCTATATCTTCGGGACGATATTGTTCTTGCATGGCACCGATAATCCTATGGTGAATTAATGGCTACCGAAGGGTAACCGCTATGATGAATTAAGACTTGCATAGCATAGCTGATTTTGTCTAATAGCCACAACTATTGATCTCAATGAAAGCCATTGTTTGCATAACTTTTTTGCCACAATGGCGAGATAGCGCGAAAACAGCATTTTTTTGTTAATGATAAATGCGAGATTTTCAAGCGTTTAGCCTAATTATTGCAATAAAAATGAATTAATTGCTACTGTGTTGCGTCATCAAAGGTTGATGATTATTTTTAGCGATATTTTGCTGGCATGTAATAATTCATGCCAGCAAAGGGGAAAAGTGAGTGGGATGAAAAAGAAAATTGAAGATTAATGTAAGATTTTAGCTAGGAAATCTTTAGCCCTTTCTGATTTAGGATTATCAAAGAAGTCATTTTTCGGGCTATCTTCGACAATACGACCTTCATCCATAAAAATAATACGGTCAGCAACTTTTTTAGCAAAGCCCATTTCGTGTGTAACCACCATCATGGTCATGCCTTCATTCGCCAGCTCAACCATAACATCAAGAACTTCATTAATCATTTCAGGATCAAGTGCGGAGGTGGGTTCATCAAATAGCATCGCAATAGGATCCATACATAAAGCACGAGCAATAGCAACGCGTTGTTGTTGACCACCAGAAAGTTGAGCAGGGTATTTATTAGCGTGGTTGGCTAAGCCTACGCGCTCTAATAATTTTAGCCCTTTCTCTTTTGCTGCACCTTTCTCTCTATTAAGGACTTTCACTTGCGCTAGTGTAAGATTTTCAATAATGGAAAGGTGAGGAAATAATTCAAAGTGTTGAAACACCATACCAACTTTGGCTCGTAACTTAGCTAAATCAGTTCGTTTATCATTGACTTTTATATCATTTACTAGGATTTCACCTTGTTGTATAGGCTCTAAACCATTAACGGTTTTGATAAGCGTCGATTTACCTGATCCTGAAGGTCCACAGACAACAACAACTTCCCCCTTTTTCACTTCAGTGGAACAATCTGTCAGTACTTGAAACTGACCATACCATTTGGATACATCTTTTAGGGAAATCATCTAAGTAGTCCTTTTTTTAAGAAAGTTCACTAACATTGAAGCGGAGAAACTAATTATAAAGTAGACAAAACCAGCAAAAAGGATCATTTCAACCTGTGTGCCATCACGCTCACCAATATTTGCCGCTGTTCGGAAAAAGTCGGTCAGACTTAATACATACACGAGTGAGGTATCTTGAAATAAAACGATACCTTGTGTGAGCAATAAAGGGATCATGGCACGAAATGCTTGAGGTAAAATCACTAAACGCATCGTTTGTGATTTTGTCATTCCTAAAGCTAAGGATGCTGAAAACTGGCCTTTACTGATGCTTTGTATACCTGCTCTGATGATTTCAGAGTAATAAGCAGCTTCAAATAGAGAGAACGCTACCATTGCTGAAATTAAACGGATATCACTTTTTGGTGAAAGGCCTAGAACATTTTGTAATATGTTAGGCACAATTAAATAGAACCACAGTAATACCATTACTAAAGGAATAGAACGAAAGGTATTAACGTAAGCGGCCGCAAACCAGCTGATGGGCTTAAAAGTAGATAAGCGCATCACTGCAAGTATTGTTCCCCATAAAATACCGATAACAATTGCTGTTATGGTGATTTTTAAAGTAATGACCATGCCATCCATTAAAAAAGGTAGGCTAGGAACAACAGAACTCCAGTCAAACTCGTACATTATTGACCTCCTGCTGTGCCAGGTAAACGCACCCGTTTTTCTAACCAGTGCATAATCAACATAATAATGACGTTAATAAAGACATAGGCTAGCGTGATAGCGGTAAAGGATTCATAAGCTTTAGCTGAATAATCTAATAATTTATTCGCTTGCGCAGCCATATCAATCAGGCCAATCGTTGAGGCGATTGCAGAGTTTTTGACTAAGTTCAGCATTTCAGAGGTCATTGGCGGAATAATGACGCGATAAGCATTAGGTAATAAAACATAACGGTAGGTTTGTGGCAGTGTTAAGCCTAGTGCTAAGCCTGCTGCTTTTTGTCCTCTTGGTAATGAATTGATTGCCGCCCGCACCTGTTCACACATGCGCGCTGCGGTAAACAAACCTAAACAGAGTGCTGAAGAGACAAAGAATTGGATATTCGGCGTTAAGTCCATTTTGAACCAATCACCAATAGCTTGTGGTAAGAGTTCAGGGATCACTAAATACCATGTGAAGAATTGTACAATCAGGGGGACGTTACGAAATAGTTCAACATAGATAGCCCCTAAACTAGAGAGCAAGCGATTAGGTACGGTTCGTAAAATACCAAAAAAAGAGCCGACAATAAAAGCGATGATCCAAGCACAAAGAGATAAAGCGACAGTAACTTGAAAGCCTGAAATAAGCCAACCTAAGTAAGTGGTATTTCCAAAAGGGGCTTCTTGGAAGAATATCCCCCAATCCCAATCAATCGACATGATTTCACCTCCGGTGAAAAAAATGGGGCAGGGAACGGCTGCCCCAAACTTCACTGATCTGTCTGTCCAACAGATACTTTATAATTATTAATTTTGCATCAATTACTTATATGCATTGTTAGTTCAATGCTTTATCATTTGGTGATGCAAAGAGTGCTTTCATTTCATCCGAGATAGTGAATTCTAAATTGAGGTTTTTCGGTGGAATTGGGGCATTAAACCAACGATTGAACGATTTTTCTGCTGCGCCAGATTTTTGCGCATTAGCAATGGTTTCATCAATTAACGACTTAAATTGTGTATCACCTTTGCGTAACATACAGCCATAAGCTTCTTCCGATTGAGGTGTTCCCACAATCTCCCATAACGCAGGTTTTTTCGCTTTAGCACGTTCACCCGCTAATAAGGCGTCATCCATCATAAAAGCAACGGCACGCCCTGATTCAAGTGTACGGAATGAGTCGCCATGATCTTTTGCGCTAATAATGCGCATATTCATTTTTTTCTCATCATTGAGCTTGTTGAGTAACATTTCAGATGTGGTGCCTGACGTAACAACCACATTTTTGCCCGCAAGATCAGCAAAATCTTTAATTCCACTGTCTTTTTTCGCAAGTAAACGTGTACCAACAATAAAAATAGTATTCGAGAAATCAGCTTGTTGTTGGCGAGCGAGATTATTGGTCGTTGAGCCACACTCAAAGTCAAATGTACCATTTTGTAATAGTGGAATTCGATTCTGAGAAGTGATAGGAATAAGGCGAACTTGTAGGTTAGGTTTGCCTAATTTTTCTTTTACTGCCTCAACAATCAGGTTGGAATAGTCTTGAGAGTATCCGACCACTTTTTGTTGATTATCGTAGTATGAAAAAGGGACAGAGGATTCACGATGACCAACAATAATAATATCGTTATCGTTGATTTTTTTTAAGGTACCAGTGAGTTCTTCTGCTTGCACAGCTCCTGCAGCCCCTAAAATCATTAATGATAATGCTAGTTTACGCATGCGCATAATAACTCCTGTCGTGGTGATATTGATGTGTTGCTTTGTGTTACTTTTTTGTTTTAATTTGTTTTGATAATGTTAATAAATAGAACAAATAACATACGGTTGGGAAGTGCCATATTCCAAATACGAGAGCTATCTCTCAATAAAAGGATGAAATAAAAAATTGTTCAATGTTTTTTGGAAGTGATTTTCAATATTTAAAATTATTATAGTAATAACCATGAGAAGTTAAAGGTTAAAAAGAACAAAGAAGAAAAAGGCGTTAATCTAAAAAAGAAAAGAATTTGTAAAGTTTATCTTAAGGAGTTGTTTGTCTGTAGATTACCGTTAAGATAGCAGGTCAACAAATGAGGAAATCTATGCATAATTGGCGGTCAGGTCGCTGGCTAGTGTTGATAACAGTATTGCTGATCTTGTGTTGTATTGTTCAGCGCTCTATGGGGGCTCATGTGATTAGTGAGCGCTTAGCATCTGCTGTTTCGCAAACACAGTCCTCATTCTCGACGCCAATTGCAGAGCAACAAAATGCAAGTGAAGGGAAATATTCACTTTCAACCTGCGAATTAAGTGCTAAATCACTCTTATCGATTCCTCCTTTAGCGATTGAACCGCTTTTTTATACTTGGGCGGTATTACTTTTATTTGGTATGGCTGCCATTTATGTTTCTCGTCAACGTAGCCAGAAAAAACAACATCACCCACCTCCACGAATAAGGCTTCACCTTCATTACTGTATTCTAAGGGATTAGTAGCGCTTTAACTCAATAATACGTCTTATATTGAGGCGTTGTTTTATGTGTAGCGTTAGAGGATTTTTTAGGGAGTTGCTATGGTTCGTTCTTTTTTAATAGCATTGATGTTGATGCTATTTTCATTATCTTCATTAGCCGCCGATACAGGTTGGCTAACTATGCCAGACAATGATCATGCTCAGGTTAGGGCTACGGCTGACAAGTCATCGACAGGCGATGTTAAAATATTGCTTGAGGTGCAATTAGCGCCGGGCTGGAAAACATATTGGCGCTCTCCCGGAGAAGGTGGCGTAGCACCTGAAATTAATTGGACGCAATCTGTGTCTGATATGATATGGCATTGGCCATCACCTTCCGCTTTTGATGTCGCAGGTATTCATACCCAAGGTTACGATAAAGAAGTCGTCTTCCCCATTGAACTAAAATCTGTCGATAGCGATAACTTAAATGGGGTATTAACACTTTCAACCTGTAGTAATGTCTGTATTTTAACTGATTACTCATTAAATCTGGATTTAAACGAGCCTGCTCCCGCTGACTTTGAATGGCAATATAATCAAGCCATGGCCAAAGTACCAGTGACAAGTGGATTAATTTCTGCTGTTTCATCTGATTATCGAAATAGTCAATTAACCCTCTCATTACAACGAGAACAAGGTGATTGGCATCAACCTAATATTTATCTCGATCCACCACAAGGAATGCTATATGGCATTCCACAGTTAACAGCAAAAGGTGATCATTTATCTGTTACTGTCGATGTAACCGATGATTGGGGAGACGCTGCGGGTGACATTACAGGAAAACCACTCTCCTTTGTTGTGACTGACGATGGCTATTCACGTCAAGTCAATGACACTATAGGCCAAGGCGATAGCGTATCTCTGCCTACTGCTGACTCGGGGGTAGGATTATGGAGTATTTTATCCTTTGCGCTGTTAGGGGGCTTAATTCTTAATTTAATGCCTTGTGTGTTACCTGTTTTGGCGATGAAATTGGGCTCAATTCTTCATATCGAAAAACGTGATACAGGGGCTATTCGTAAACAGTTTTCTGTTTCTGTTGTGGGAATTTTAGTGTCATTCTGGGCCTTAGCGCTGTTTATGACCGTATTACGCTACAGCCAAGAAGCAATAGGTTGGGGCATACAGTTTCAAAGCCCTTGGTTTATTGGCTTTATGGTGCTGATCACGGCTATTTTTACCGCTAATTTATTTGGCCTATTTGAATTACGTTTATCAAGTAATATGAATACCAAAATAGCGACAGCAGGAGGCCAAGGTTATAGTCGACATTTCTGGGAAGGGGCTTTTGCTACATTGCTTGCCACACCGTGTTCTGCCCCATTCTTGGGGACTGCGGTTGCTTATGCATTGATAGCACCATTAAGTGAGTTATGGTTAATTTTCACCGCATTAGGTCTTGGAATGAGTTTACCATGGATCATGGTTGCTATGTTTCCATCAATTGCCAAAGTGTTGCCAAAACCCGGTAAATGGATGAATCGCCTAAGAGTTGTTTTAGGCTTTATGATGTTGCTATCTTGTATTTGGCTGATCACTTTATTGATCCCCCATTTTGGTATTGGTATTGTTGCGGCTATTTTTGTGGCTATCGCCCTGATCTTGCTTTTTGCTATTGCTAAACATTACGGCAAAAAAACGCTATTTGCTTCAATGGTGATCACCCTTATTTTAGGTGGTACAAGCTATCTATTTATTGCTCAGCCTGATACTCAGACCTTGGCGGGGCAAGATCATGTAAATTGGCAACCACTCTCAGAAGAGGCTATTCATCAAGCGTTAGCTGAAAATAAACGAGTATTTATTGATGTTACCGCAGATTGGTGTGTTACCTGCAAAGCAAATAAATACAATGTATTATTACGCGATGATGTGCAAAAGGCACTTTCAGAGCCTGATGTTGTCGCATTAAGAGGGGATTGGACGAAACCGTCAGAACAGATCACCCAATTTTTAAAACAGCGCGGTCAAGTCGCCGTGCCGTTTAACCAGATTTATGGACCATGTAACAAGGAGGGGGAGATCCTACCGCCTCTTTTAAATAAAGATCTAATGTTAACTATTCTTTCAGAGGCTAAAGGAGCCCAATAATGAAAAAAACACTTTCTGTACTGGTTATCTCTTCGTTACTTTTTGGTGCAAATGTTCAAGCCGCTGCCTTGAATGCAGCTCAAGAAAAAGAAGTACGTGCATTAGTTCGTGATACTTTAGTGAGTAATCCTGAGATTTTGGAAGAAGCTATCATGGCATTGCAAACTAAGAAGGCAGATGAGCAACAAGCACAGTTCCGTCAAGCATTGGCCTCTGAACATGATGCATTATACAACGATGCGGCAAGTCCACGTATTGGCGCTAAAGATGCTAAGTTAGTGTTAGTGTCGTTCACCGATTATAACTGCCCATATTGCAAACGCTTTGACCCATTATTAGAAAAGATCACTGAACAATATCCTGATGTGGCGGTTATCATTAAACCATTACCATTTAAAGGTGAAAGCTCTGCTAAAGCCTCTCAGGCAGTGCTTTCTGTCTGGAAAGAAGATCCAAAAGCATTCTTAGCACTTCATCAACGTTTGATGCAGAAGAAAACGATGCTAGATAATGCAAGTATTGAAGATGCAATGAAGAGCACTAATACTAGCAAAATTAAGTTAACTGATGACAGCTTAAAAACGTTGCAAAATAACTTAGAGCTTTCTCGTAAACTGGGTATTCAAGGTACGCCAGCGACGGTAATTGGTGATACTATTTTACCGGGTGCTGTTGATTATGATCAGTTAGAAATTATTGTGAAAGAACAACTGGCGAAAGTGAAAAAATAATGGCAAATCGTTTACGAAAATGGGGTAAAGAATTAATTATTCTCGCCCTTATTTTTGTGGCTATTTCATTTGCTATGGACTGGTGGCGTCAACCAACGCCACCAGAACTTACTGATTTATCTACGCTTTATACAGTTGATGATAAACCAGTCTCATTGATTGCCCTTAGCCAAGAGAAACCATTACTGATCTATTTTTGGGCGAGTTGGTGTGGCATTTGTAAGTTAACTACACCGACGGTAAATGATTTAGCACAACAGGGTTATAATGTTACGTCTGTAGTTATCCGCTCTGGTGATGATGCCAAAATAATACGTGGCATTAACTCCAAGCAACTAGTTTTTCCGGTTATTAATGATGATAGAGGGGCTATTTCTCAACGTTGGGGGATAAGTGCTACACCTTCTTTTGTTATTCTCTATAAAGGTGAAATGGTGCACTTTACAAGTGGCTGGACATCCTCTTGGGGATTAAAACTTAGGTTATGGTGGGCTTCAATTTAACTTGTTTATCAGAGTTTAAATGAAGAAAAAATAATGCCAGGTAGGCTGACAATAAAATCGATTATCTCATAGACAAGTTTTTTACGTCTGCGTTTTATTTTTGCTTCTTGGCTACCTTGAACAATTAATTCCTTTTCATTGTAAGTGCGTTTTGAGGTATTAATATGTATTGGTACAATATTAATAGGAATAACGATTTGATTATTCTTATTGGCTGGTGTTAATTGAGCTAATGTCCAACCATATTGATGTTGTTTATCTCCAAACGCATTTTTCTGGATAATACGACCGTAATAATCTTTACGAAAACCTTTTTCTTCATTATCGCTGGAAATCTGATGGGCATGTTGCCAATAAGGTAAAACATCTGTTGGTGATTGAATGAGTCGCGATAGTGCTGGTGGGTCAAGTGGGATCATATTGAGACGTTTAGAGCTTGCTTCTTGTTTTTGCTCATAGGCTCTCGCTGTTTGCCAATGTAAAGGCACAATTGTTTCATCTTCAATAAGTTGATGAATCGAACTAGGTTGTTTTGATAATACCCAGCCAAATTCATTTTGTTGATTAAACATTTGGCGCTTGATCCATTTAGTTTCTTTATCTTTACGAAATCCTTTTGTTTCATTATCGGCAGATATTTTTTTCGCTCTTTGCCAAATAATATCAAGAATATATTCAGGGTAATGGATCATTGAAAAGTCCTTTTATTAGAAAAGCCCTTACTTAATTAACTGTTTTAAGATTAATTGAGTAGGGCTTTATTTAACATTAAGAACGACGCTTAATAAAAGCAAGAATTAAAAATACCCCTGCTAAAATCCACACTGGATAACTCCCCATTTTATAATAAGGTGTTGATCCTGTCGTGGGCGTCATTTTTTCAGCTAATGCACCGGCTTCAAATTGTGGAAGCTGGGCAATAACATCACCATTAGCAGCAATAAAGGCGGTAATGCCGTTATTAGTTGAACGTAATAATGGCCGTCCTAACTCTAATGAACGCATTCTAGCCATTTGAAAATGTTGCCATGGACCAATTGAATTACCAAACCAAGCATCATTTGAAATAGTTAATAAGAAACGTGTATCCGGCTTAAAGTTAGCACGAACTTGTTCTCCAAGAATAATTTCATAACAGATGGCGGCGGTTATTTTGGCATCATTTACCGTCAGTTGAGGTTGTATATATTCACCTTGGCTTAATGATGACATAGGTAAATTAAAAAATGGCGCTAATGGGCGCAATAAGGACTCTAAAGGGACATACTCACCAAAAGGCACAAGATGATGTTTGTTATAGCGATCTGTTGCCGGATATTGGTAAGCATAGTGTTCACCTAATGTAATAACACTATTATAAAAACGATAGCCTTCTAAGGTGGGACGCGCATCAATAATTCCTGTCATTAGATGCGTGTCTTGTGCTCTTAATTGTTTATCCAATTGCGCTAAAAAGCCTTGTTGCTGAATTTCAACATCAGGGATAGCTGACTCAGGCCAAATAATTAAGTTTGCTTTACCGATAAAAGGGCGACTTAAGGTGAGATAGGTGTTTAACGTACTTTCTAAAGTACCGGGTTGCCATTTTAATGATTGCGCGATATTGCCTTGAACTAAGGCAATTTCTTGTGTTTCATCAGTTAAAGGTTGATACCATTGATAAGATTTAAAGCTGATAGGTAAGAGTAATAATATTGCTCCGATCACCGCACTATATAGTGATTTACGATAGATAGCGACAGCAATAAGTCCACTAATTATGGTCAGCAAAAAGGTTATCATGGTGACACCAAAAACAGGTGCAATACCTTTTAATGGGCCATCAATTTGGCTATAACCAAATTGTAACCACGGAAACCCTGATAACACCCAGCCTCTTAAAAATTCAGTGAGTTGCCATACAGCGGGAGCCGCAAAGACAAAACGCCAAACGGTAGGTTTAGGGAAGAACTTGTTTAATAATCCGGCAAATAGGGCGGTATAAAGCGATAGGTAAAGGGCTAACAATATGACTAAGAAAATATTGATAGCAAATGGCATTCCCCCAAAATCAGCAATGCTGACATATACCCAGTTTACACCACTACCAAATAATCCAAATCCCCAGGCAAAACCAAGCCATGCCCCTTGTCGTGTGGTTCGTTGCGTTATTATCAGTAGCAAACCTGATAAAGAAATTAACGCTGCAGGCCAGAAATCAAAGGGAGAAAACGCGAGTGTGCCACTGGCACCGAAAAAAACCGCCAGTAGGGTGCGAACCCACTGGCGGTTTAATAAAGAGAAATTATTCATTAATATCCTACACATCATTACCTAGTTCAGGTACAGGCGCATCGTCAGGAATGTGCACATAAACCTGAATAATTTTACGGCTATCTGCCATAACAACTTTAAATTGGTAATTATCAATGGTAATAGTTTCACCTCTAGCAGGAAGATGACCGAAGGCTTGCATAACTAAACCACCAATCGTATCGACTTCTTCATCACTAAAGTGAGTACCAAATGCCTCATTAAAATCTTCTATTTGGGTTAATGCTCTCACTGAGTAGGTATGGCGACTTAATGGACGAATATCAATATCATCCTCATCATCATACTCATCTTCAATTTCGCCGACGATAAGTTCAAGAATATCTTCAATCGTGACCAAACCAGAAACACCACCAAATTCATCAATGACAATAGCCATATGATAGCGTTGCGAACGGAACTCTTTTAGTAAGCGGTCAACGCGTTTACTTTCTGGTACAACGACAGCAGAACGTAAAACTTTGTCTATACTAAATGGCTCAGCACCAGTACGCATAAATGGCAATAAATCTTTTGCCATTAATAAGCCTTCAATATGATCTTTGTCTTCACTGATGACAGGAAAGCGAGAGTGCGCTGAATCAATAATCACATCAAGGCACTCATCAAGGGTTTGATTGCGTTTTAATGTGACGATTTGCGAGCGGGGGATCATAATATCCCGTACACGCTGTTCAGCGATATCCATTACCCCCTCTAACATATCACGGGTATCAGGATCGATTAATTCTTTCTGTTCAGAATCGCGGATAAGCTCCATCAGATCATCACGATTTTTAGGTTCACCGTGGAATAACTGATTAAGCAGTGTGAGAAACCCCTTTTTAGGACCAGGGTTATCGTTACTCGAAGATTGGTCGTCGCTCATGGCGTTTTAACTATTTTTCCTCATTGAATGGTTATTAGATATAGTATTTATCATAAAATAAAGAGAACTGTTACTCTTTTTCAATCAAATAGGGATCTTCATAACCTAATTTTTGTAAGATTTCTGTCTCTAAACCTTCCATTTCTTCAGCTTCATCATCTTCAATATGATCATAGCCTAAAAGGTGCAGACAACCATGGATAACCATGTGTGCCCAGTGCTCTTCAACAGTTTTATTTTGCTCATCGGCTTCTTTTTCAACGACCTGACGACAGATAATTAAATCACCCAGTAAAGGTAATTCCACTTCAGGCGGTGCTTCAAAAGGAAAAGAAAGTACATTAGTTGGCCTATCTTTTCCACGATAAGTTAGGTTTAACTCATGGCTTTCCGCTTCATCAACGATACGGATAGTCACTTCACTAATAGGCTGAAATTGCGGTAGTACGGCTTCCAGCCAAGTGATAAATTGGGCTTCACTCGGAAGCCCTTGTGTATTTTCAGTGGCAATTTGTAAATCAAGAATCACTTCACTCATGATTTTCTCTCTGCAGTCTCTCTTTTTCTGCTTTAATTGCTTGGCGACGTTTTTGATCTTCAACTTCCCAAGCTTCATATGCGACAACAATCTTAGCAACCACAGGATGGCGAACCACGTCTTCACTATGGAAGAAGTTAAAGCTTAAATCATCGACATTAGATAGCACTTCTATGGCATGACGCAATCCGGATTTATGGCCTCGAGGAAGGTCGATTTGCGTGATATCACCTGTGATGACCGCTTTAGAGTTAAAACCGATACGCGTTAAAAACATCTTCATCTGTTCGATTGTGGTGTTTTGACTTTCATCGAGAATAATAAATGCGTCATTGAGTGTACGACCTCGCATATAAGCTAAAGGGGCCACTTCAATCACATTACGCTCTATCAGTTTCTCAACTTTTTCAAAACCTAACATCTCGAATAACGCATCATAAAGTGGTCGTAAATACGGATCGACTTTTTGGCTTAAATCACCGGGTAAAAAACCGAGCTTTTCACCCGCCTCTACCGCAGGGCGAGTCAGTAAAATACGGCGTACTTCTTGACGCTCAAGGGCATCGACAGCGGCAGCAACAGCCAGATAGGTTTTCCCTGTACCTGCAGGCCCGATACCAAAAGTAATATCGTGAGTTTGGATATTGGCAATATATTGCGCTTGGTTAGGCGTACGTGGTTTTATCACGCCGCGTTTAGTGCGAATATTGGTCGATTTCCCAAATTCAGGCACATGCTCATCACTTTGCTCAAGCACTCGGCTCTCTTTGATGGCAAGGTGAATTTGCTCAGGGTCGATGTCGGGTATCACACCTTTAATAGGTGAGGTTTCCACATACAGATGTCGCAAAATTCCTGCAGCTGCATTCACATTCAGTGATTTACCCGTTAGTTTAAAACGGTTATCACGGTGATTGATCTCGATACCTAAACGGCGTTCAAGTTGCTTAATATTGTCGTCAAATGGGCCACATAAACTCATTAAACGGTCATTATCTGCGGGCTCTAAGAAAATCTCTTGGGTCGCTACCTGTGTATGGGCTATTACTGTCACTGAGTATCCTTTTGTTAAGTCTGATCAATTAAGGTTGGTAAACACCTACACCTAATTCATCTTCTTTACGAGTACGGGCAATAACGGATTCTGGTGATTCATGGATACGTAAATCCATTTGATCTTCCGTTCTGACCACTTTACCACGCAATGAGTTAGCGTAAACGTCAACAATTTCGACATCAACGAATTTACCAATCATATCCGGTGTACCTTCGAAGTTAACCACGCGGTTATTTTCGGTACGACCTGAAAGTTCCATCACATTTTTACGTGAAGGGCCTTCCACAAGAATACGTTGTACGCTGTTAAGCATGGCACGGCTGTAGTTCATTGCTTGCTGATTAATGCGCTGTTGTAACAGATATAAACGCTGTTTCTTCTCTTCTTCGCTCACATCATCAGGTAAATCAGCCGCAGGGGTTCCTGGACGGGCTGAATAGATAAAGCTAAAGCTCATATCAAAGTTTACATCCGCAATTAATTTCATGGTTTTTTCGAAATCATCTTGCGTTTCACCTGGGAAACCAATGATAAAGTCTGAGCTTATCAGAATATCAGGGCGTGCTTTGCGTAATTTACGAATAATGCTCTTATATTCAAGAGCTGTATGATTACGCTTCATTAAGGTTAAAATACGATCTGATCCGCTTTGTACTGGTAAGTGTAAGAAGCTAACCAATTCAGGGGTATCTTCATAAACCGCAATAATATCGTCAGTAAACTCAATAGGGTGGCTGGTAGTAAAACGAATACGATCAATACCATCAATCGCTGCCACTAGGCGCAGTAATTCTGCAAAGCTACAGATTTGCCCGTCAAAGGTTTCACCACGATAAGCATTGACGTTTTGACCTAATAGATTAACTTCGCGTACCCCTTGAGCGGCCAGTTGTGCGATTTCAAATAGAATATCATCACAAGGGCGGCTGACTTCTTCACCACGCGTATAAGGCACTACACAAAATGAGCAGTATTTATTACAGCCTTCCATGATAGAAACAAATGCAGAAGGGCCTTCAGCACGAGGTTCAGGTAGACGGTCAAATTTTTCAATTTCAGGGAAACTGATATCGACCACTGGGCTTTTGGTGCCTTTTACCTGATTAATCATTTCTGGTAAGCGGTGTAAGGTTTGTGGTCCGAAGATAATATCGACACACTGCGCACGTTGACGAATGTATTCACCTTCTTGAGAGGCAACACAACCACCAACGCCGATGATAATATCAGGTTTATTATCTTTAAAATTTTTCCAACGTCCTAACTGATGAAAGACTTTTTCTTGTGCTTTCTCACGGATAGAACAGGTATTTAGCAGTAGAATGTCCGCATCTTCGGCGACATCGGTTAACTGATAACCGTGGGTGCTTTCGAGTAGGTCTGCCATTTTAGATGAATCGTACTCATTCATCTGGCAGCCCCAAGTTTTAATGTACAGTTTTTTTATCGTCGACATTGTATAAATCCGGTATTTACAGTGAGATAATAGCTAATCACTGAAAAACGTTGCGTGTAATAAGCCAATAAGGCGGTTATTGTAGTCATTTGTGTGGTCAGTGACTAGAGTCAGTCGGCGCTAATTCTTTCTGGCGTTCAGTTTTGCTTATTTCTAATAAACTGATATAGCGCTTACCTATTATTTTTAAAGCAATGAGTTATGGCATAACAATGATGAGAAATGTAAAAAACGATTTTGATGCAGTCATTGCCGGTGGTGGCATGATTGGCGCAGCCGTTGCCATTGGGCTGGCGCAAGAAGGGTTGCGTGTTGCAATGGTAGAACGGCAATCTCCAGCACCTTTTGATGCCTCATCTCATCCTGATATTCGTATTTCTGCGATCAGCTGCGCGTCCGTTAGTTTATTAAAACAGCTAGGTGCATGGCAACATGTTTTAGCGATGCGCAGTGCGCCATACCTAACCCTCGAAACATGGGAAGAAGATAATGCCCATGTTATTTTTGATGCCAAAAGTCTTGGTTTACCTGAATTAGGTTATATGGTTGAAAATCGCATTTTGCAATTGGCATTGTGGCAAGAAGCAGAACGTTATAGCAATATCACTTTATTATGCCCAAATAGTCTAAGTAACATGAAATACTTAGATAATAAATGGCAAGTCACGCTTGCTGATGGTCAGGAAATCACCACTCAGTTAGTTGTAGGGGCCGATGGGGCTAATTCGCAAGTACGTCAAATGGCAGGGATTGGCAGTAATGGTTGGCAGTATCGTCAATCCTGTATGTTAATCACTGTGAAAACGCAATTGCCACCAGAAAAGGGTACATGGCAACGCTTTTACCCTTCAGGGCCAAGGGCTTATTTGCCTTTGTTTGATAATTGGGCTTGCTTAGTTTGGTATGATTCTCCGCAGAGAATTAGAAAGCTACAAACGATGCCAATGGCACAGTTAGAAAAAGAAATCGAACATGCTTTCCCTGAACGCTTAGGCAAAGTGACACCTATTGCAGCAGGCTCTTTCCCATTAACTCGTCAGCATGCTAGTCGTTATGTTGATAATGGTGTGATTTTAGTGGGGGATGCGGCACATACTATTAATCCATTAGCAGGACAGGGGGTTAACCTCGGTTATCGTGATGTGGATTGCTTGCTTAATTTAGTGGCGCAAGCGAAACAGCATTTTGAACCTTGGCATTCAATGGCATTGTTAAAAAAATATCAGCGCCGTCGTATGCCTGATAATATGCTGATGCAGGCAGGAATGGATCTTTTTTACCACGCTTTTAGCCATCAATTACCAGGCTTAAAATTAGCCAGAAATATCGGATTATTAGCTGCGCAGCATGCAGGAAAAGCGAAAGAAGCCGCGTTACGTTATGCTTTAGGGATTAAATGATGAGCAATGCGATGATCTGAATTGTCTTCATCGATCATCGCATTAGGTTTAAGCCTTTAAGTGCTTAGCATGAAAGGCTATATGTTCACCGATAAAACTCGCGACAAAATAGTAACTGTGGTCGTAGCCTTGATGTAAATTTAAACAGCACGCAAACTGTTTTTTATCACACACTTGTGCTAAACGTTCTGGCTGTAGTTGCTGTTGGTAAAAAGGATCATCAAGACCGACATCCACTCGTATGGGCACTGTCTGTGGTGTTTTATTCAGTAATTCAATCGTGTCATATTGTTGCCATTGTGCCATATCGTCGCCTAAATAAGCGCTGAAGGCTTTTTGTCCCCAAGGGACTTGGGTTGGTGCAACAATGGGGGAAAACGCTGAAATACTGCAATAGCGAGACAAATTACGCAAACCAATCATCAATGCACCATGTCCCCCCATTGAATGTCCACTAATAGCACGTCGCTCATTGGCAGGAAAATGTGTCTCAATCAATTTAGGGAGTTCATTAACAATGTAGTCATACATTTTATAATGACTATCCCAAGGTGCCTGTGTGGCATTCAGATAAAAACTAGCACCTTGTCCTAAATCATAAGCACTATCATCAGCCACATTTTCACCGCGAGGGCTAGTATCAGGTACCACTAAAATAACACCGTGTTGCGCAGCATATTGCTGTGCTCCGGCTTTGGTAATGAAGTTTTGTTCATTACAAGTTAATCCAGATAACCAATATAAAACCGGATATTTTTGCCCATCTTCCATAGGCGGGAGATAGATAGCAAATTTCATCTCACAATTGAGGGTGGTAGAGGTGTGTTGATAAACCTCTTGCCAACCGCCAAAACAGGCATGGCGTTCAATGTTGTTCATTTTGACTCCTTAACAACAAAGTCAGACCTATTTGATAATAGGCCTGAGAGTGATTAATCGAAATGAATAACAGTTCTAATTGATTTACCTTCATGCATTAAATCAAAGGCTTCATTTATTTTTTCAAGAGGTAAAGTGTGGGTCACAAAAGGTTTGAGTTCGATTTTCCCATTCATTGCATCTTCAACCATATTGGGTAGTTGGCTACGACCTTTTACTCCGCCAAATGCAGTCCCTTTCCATGAACGACCTGTGACGAGTTGGAAAGGGCGTGTTGAGATCTCTTGTCCTGCCCCCGCAACACCAATAATGATAGATTGCCCCCAACCACGGTGAGCACTCTCTAGAGCGGCTCTCATCACATTGACGTTACCAATACACTCAAAAGTATGATCAACGCCCCACTGAGTCATTTCAACCAGTACTTCTTGAATAGGTTTGTCATAATCATTGGGATTTAAACAGTCTGTGGCACCAAATTGGCGTGCTAATGCAAATTTTTCAGGATTAGTATCAATCGCAAAAATACGGCCTGCTTTGGCTTGTCTAGCGCCTTGCAGTACAGCAAGACCAATGCCACCTAAACCAAATACAGCCACCGAGTCACCTTGTTGTACTTTTGCCGTATTATGTACAGCACCAATACCTGTTGTCACGCCGCAACCAAGTAAGCAGACTTCTTCATGGTTGGCTTGTGGATTGATTTTAGCGAGTGATACTTCAGCTACTACCGTATACTCACTAAAGGTAGAGCAGCCCATATAGTGATAAATAGGTTGTCCATTATAGGAAAAGCGCGTTGTGCCATCAGGCATTAAGCCTTTACCTTGGGTTGCTCTTACTGCTACACAGAGATTCGTTTTGCCTGATTTACAAAATAGGCATTCGCCACATTCTGCGGTATAGAGAGGGATCACGTGATCACCCGGTTTGACACTGGTGACGCCTTCACCTACTTCAACCACCACCCCCGCGCCTTCATGACCTAAAATGGCCGGGAAAACACCCTCAGGATCATCACCTGAAAGGGTAAAGGCATCAGTATGGCATACGCCAGTGTGACTAATTTTAATCAATACCTCACCTGCTTGAGGTGGCATCACATCAACTTCAACAATTTTTAAAGGCTCTCCTGGTCCAAAGGCGACCGCAGCACGAGATTTCATAATGATATCCTTGTTGTTATTAGCGCAGGTAAGTGCGTATTAGTGAGATTGCATCATCAACGGAGTTTTTTTGATCTTCAGGAGAAGCGACGGCATCCATTAGACCTTCACGTAAATGACTTTCGAGTACGCCCGCCATCAGGCCATTGATAGCACCCCGAATGGCAGCAATTTGCTGTAAAACTTGGCCGCATTCATTTTCGTTTTCAAGGGCGGTTTCTAATGCCAAAATTTGCCCTTTGATTTTTCTTACACGGGTTAACGCGGCTTTTTTTTCTGCTGGTGAGTGTGGCATACATAATCCTTAATTATACTATGGGGGCGTATAGTATTGGTATGAATATATGTACAGCTTGATCAAAAAATAGCGTTACGATGAGTCTATGTAGATTATCGAGCAAACAATGATAACTATGAGAGTAATTAATGAGAAAATAGACAAGGCGTCAGCGTATTGATAAAGGGTGAGAGAGAGGGGATATTTAAGGCTAAAAACAAAAAAGACCCGCCATAGCGAGTCTTGTTTGTTGATTTTATTTAGTGTTTGACACTATTAATCAATGGTGCGGGAGGCGAGACTTGAACTCGCACACCTTGCGGCGCCAGAACCTAAATCTGGTGCGTCTACCAATTTCGCCACTCCCGCAACAACCTTTGAGAAAAAAAGACTCGTTTAACGAGTCTCTCTTTCAGAATATGGCTGGGGTACCTGGATTCGAACCAGGGCATGCCAGGATCAAAACCTGGTGCCTTACCGCTTGGCGATACCCCAAAATGGTGGCTATGACGGGATTCGAACCTGTGACCCCAACATTATGAGTGTTGTGCTCTAACCAGCTGAGCTACATAGCCAATAGGAGATAATTTCTCACTATTTATTGAATTTAGCAGAAATATGGCTGGGGTACCAGGATTCGAACCTGGGAATGCCAGGATCAAAACCTGGTGCCTTACCGCTTGGCGATACCCCATCCGCTAATTCAATTGTCAACACGCATATTATCTATCAGGAAAATGGCTGGGGTACCTGGATTCGAACCAGGGTATGCCAGGATCAAAACCTGGTGCCTTACCGCTTGGCGATACCCCACCTGATAAATTGACGACGGTTAAAATGGTGCGGGAGGCGAGACTTGAACTCGCACACCTTGCGGCGCCAGAACCTAAATCTGGTGCGTCTACCAATTTCGCCACTCCCGCAAAAAAGATGGTGGCTATGACGGGATTCGAACCTGTGACCCCAACATTATGAGTGTTGTGCTCTAACCAGCTGAGCTACATAGCCATCTTTTTTTGCATAACCTTCGTCGGCGTTGCGGGGCGCATTATGCGTATTACAGACAAATCCGTCAACTGCTTTTTGCATTAATTTTCGAGAAAAGTGTTCGTTTGCTCGCTGGTTAATCATTTTGTCGAAAAAAGATCCAAAAAACAACCTTATTGATGAAAAATCTTACTAAGTAAATAACAACAGATTGTCTGAATAAAAAGAAAAAACAGCCTAATAGGTGATAATTTGATAGCACAGGGAAGGGGATATAGCGGTGTGGTGGTGACATAATAAAACAACGCACAGTTATTTTAGCTGCACGTTGTTTTTTAAAGAAAGATGACTGGTTGAAATTTATCCTAAAATTAATCTTAATTGAGATAAATAACAGCCTTCATTTAAAAAGCTGTTTTATTGTAACAAAAAGATTATTTGTCGAATAAATATTGTAGTAACTCTCCATTAAGCATTGCTCGCTTGGTAAGTGCAAATGCCCCAATGGCTGAGCGATGATCAAGTTCGGAGATAACAACAGGAAGCGCTTCTCTAAACTCTTTTAATACTTGGGTATTAATGCAACTTTGGATCGACGGTAGTAATATTTCAGCCGCTTCGGTCACTTCTCCTGCCAGAACCACTTTTTGTGGGTTAAATAGGTTAATTGCAATGGCGATGGCTTTACCTAGATGAAGACCCACTTGTTTAATGGTTTCAACAGCGAGGGGATCGTTTTTTACCGCGGCATCGCATATATCTTGAATTTGGCATTGTGTTGCAGATAAATGCTGGCTGGGATAGCCTTGTTCAAGTTGGTAGCGGACTTTAGCTTCTATTGCGCTATTGGACGCAATAGTCTCTAAACAACCAAAGTTACCACAGTGGCAACGCTCTCCTAATGGATCTATTTGGATATGACCAATTTCACCAAGATTACCACGCTGGTTGAGCAAAATTTTGTTGTTGATAATAACACCAGCCCCTGCGCCACGATGAATACGAACCAAGATAGAATCTTCACAATCTCTGGTGGCACCAAAATAGTTTTCTGCTAAGGCGAGACTCCGAATATCATGGCCCGCATAGCAAGGCAGATCAAAGTGTTTTTCTAAGCTATCAACGAGTGCCCAGTTATTTACCTTCATATGAGGCATATAGTGGACAATGCCTTTATTAGGATCAACTAACCCGGGCAAGATAATTGAAATTGAAATAAGCTCATTAATACGACGTTGATTTTGTTTAATAAAATCATCAATAGCATTAATAAGCAAGGTTTCAACTTCTTGTTGGGTGCTTTGTTCTAAAGGGTAGTGTTGCTCTACTAAGGCTTTACCACTGAGATCATAAAGAGCAACAGTGGCATCATTGCGTCCTAATCGGACGCTGACGGTATTAAAACGGCGATGTTCCACAACAATGGATATTGCGCGACGACCTCCGGTTGAAGCCTGTTGATCAACTTCTTTAATCAAGCCACGTTCAAGAAGCTGACGAGTAATTTTAGTGACACTGGCAGGGGCGAGTTGGCTCTGCTCGGCGATTTGAATACGAGAAATCGGCCCGTGTTGATCAATGAGCCGATATACAATCGCACTGTTAAGTTGCTTAACAAGATCGATATTGCCAATTTGCGTTTCAGTGTTGTTGTGACTCATCAGCATTTACATCCATTAGTTATCTGTTATTTCAATACCATTGACAAATGTTGTGCAAAGGTTGAAGTCCTTATCAAAAGAAGCAATATTTGCTATTTTACCTGCTTCAATTGTACCGAGTTCGTTATCTGCACCAATCGCACGGGCAGGGTAAAGTGTTGCCATACGCAACGTTTCATCTAATGGAATACCAACATGAAGTACACTATTTTTAATAGCGTCAATCATCGTGAGTGATGAACCACTTAATGTACCGTCCGCATCCACACACAGCCCATTGCGATAATATATCGTTTTTCCAGCAAAAACGAAGCTATCCATCTCATTTTTATTTGGATCAAGCCCCGCAGGAGCTGTCGCATCTGTCACTAATAACAGTTTTTCACCTTTTAAGCGCTTACTATTACGGATATTTGCCCATGAAACATGTAAACCATCGGCAATGATCCCTGCGTAAACCTCAGGGGTATCATAAATTGCCCCTACAAGACCCGGGCCACGGCCTGAAATATAAGGCATTGCATTATAAAGGTGAGTCGACAATGAAATACCGTTACGAAAACCTTTACGCGCTTCTTCATAGGTAGCATTTGAGTGGCCTGCAGAAACAACAATACCTGCTGTGATTAATTGACGAACATATTTTTCATCGACCATTTCTGGTGCGAGTGTAATTTTAGCGATGACATCAGCGTTATCACACAAATAGTCAATCATCTGTGCACTTGGTTGACGAATAAATTGAGGATCATGTGTCCCTTTTTTAATGATATTGATATAAGGGCCTTCTAAATGTAATCCCAACACTTTATTTTGGTGTTTTTGCATATAAGCGCGAGTTGCTTCAATGCCTATTTTCATCAATTCATCAGAACAGGTAATTAATGTTGGTAAATAGCTAGTACAGCCTAAGCGTTCATTGGCTTTTTGCATAATCTCTAGCGTTTTTACTGTGACATTTTCCGCGGTGTCATTAAATTGTACACCACCACAGCCATTGACTTGTAAATCAATAAAACCGGGGGAGACAATCGCACCATGCATATCACGAGTGGCTATATCTTTTGGTAGTTGATCCTGTGGGCAAACCTGCTCAATACGTGACCCGTTAATAATAATGGCGTGATCTTCTAAACGGTCATAACCTGTATAAATAACAGCATTTGTTAAGGCAAACATACCTTTGTCTCCTAATATAAGGGAAGTCAATCTAAAAAACCGATATCAGCCAGCAAATTCTGGCTGATAAGTAAGAGAGCTTAGTTTTCCACTACTTATCGTAGGTACTTAATTTACTAAACTTAATCTTGGTATTGCTGGCGCTCTTGTGCTTCAATTTGTTGAAAATAACGCAGTGTTTTCACACGCAGTTCCATTGTCGCCGGATCATCACAGACTAAAATTGCTTTAGGGTGTAATTGCACGCAAGAGATAGTCCATAGATGATTAACAGCACCTTCTGTTGCCACCTGTACTGCTTGAGCCTTATTGATGCCAGTCGCTAAAATCATTAACTCTTCTGCATCTAATAATGTCCCTACACCGACAGTTAGCGCATATTTAGGTACTTTATTGATATCGTTGTCGAAGAATCGTGAATTAGCGAGACGAGTATCTTCAGTCAGCGTTTTCATCCGTGTACGAGAAGAGAGTGATGAGGCGGGTTCATTAAAAGCGATATGACCATCATTACCAACACCTCCCATAAACAGATTGATTTTGCCATAAGACTTTATTTTCGTCTCATAACGTGCACATTCTGCTTGTGGATCTGTTGCATTACCGTTTAATAAATTGATATTTTCATCTTTAATATCAATATGATTAAAAAAGTTCTCATACATAAAAGTACGATAACTTTGTGGGTGATCTGCTGGAATGCCAACATATTCGTCCATATTGAAGGTGACAACATGCTGGAAACTTACTTTACCTGCACGATGTAATTCAATTAGCGCTTTGTACGTTGCTAATGGCGTACCACCAGTAGGTAAACCAAGAACAAAAGGATGATCGGCGCTTGGCGCAAATGCGTTGATTTTCTCAACGATATAATTAGCCGACCATTTTCCCACTTGCTGTGCCGTGGATAGGGGGATTAACCTCATAATAACCTCATAGAAAAAAGACAAATCTGACAATCAAGTTACATACTATTTCAATGCGTGATTATCAGTGACTCATCTATAACACGAATTGCTTTTCATTTTTAGTCAATGAAGACATCAATCCTTCAAAAGATATTTTTAATCATAAAATAAGCTTTCTGACTTAGCCAGCATTTAAGCTAAAAAATATCCTATATAGGTGACTTTAATCACAAATTAGCACTAATTAATTTGCGATACAAAATAATTTTTTTAGACTAAAAATGGAATTAAATAATTAACTCATCAATAAATATAAATGAGTATAAATAAGATCCCAAATAGGGGTTATCCAAGGGGGAGTGTGTGAATATTTTAAGTTATCTGCAAAAGATAGGACGGGCATTGATGGTGCCCGTTGCGACATTGCCTGCTGCAGCAATTCTGATGGGAATAGGCTACTGGATTGATCCGGTAGGCTGGGGAAACGATAATGCGCTAGCTGCTTTACTGATCAAATCAGGTGCTGCCATTATCGATAATATGTCAGTATTGTTTGCGATAGGTGTTGCTTATGGTATGTCAAAAGACAAAGACGGGGCGGCGGCCTTAACTGGCTTTGTCGGCTTTTTAGTGGTGACTACACTTTGTTCACCTGCTGCGGTATCGATGATCAAAGGTCTACCACTTGCAGAAGTGCCTGTGGCTTTTGGTAAAATAAACAACCAGTTTGTCGGTATTCTGGTTGGGGTACTTTCAGCTGAGCTGTATAACCGCTTTAGCAGTGTCGAATTACCTCGTGCATTATCATTTTTTAGTGGTCGTCGCTTAGTGCCGATCCTCACGTCATTCTTGATGATTATCGTCGCCTTTATTCTAATGTATATCTGGCCGGTAATTTACGGTGGCTTAGTGAGCTTTGGTGAAAGCATTAAAGATATGGGGGCTTTGGGCGCCGGTATTTATGCTTTCTTTAACCGCCTATTAATTCCTGTTGGTTTACACCATGCGCTGAACTCTGTGTTCTGGTTTGATGTGGCAGGTATTAATGATATTCCTAACTTCCTTGCTGGTCAGCAAGCGATTGATGCGGGCTTGGCAACGGTCGGTGTGACAGGACGTTATCAAGCAGGTTTCTTCCCCGTTATGATGTTTGGTTTACCAGGGGCAGCACTGGCTATTTATCATTGTGCGCGCAAAGAGCATAAAGCAAAAGTTGCGGGTATCATGATGGCTGGTGCATTTGCGGCATTCTTTACGGGGATCACTGAACCGCTTGAATTCTCCTTTATGTTTGTTGCCCCAGTGCTTTATGTTATTCACGCATTCTTAATGGCGATTTCTGTTTATATTGCCGCAAGTATGGAGTGGATTTCAGGCTTTGGCTTTAGTGCGGGCCTTGTGGATATGTTCTTATCTTCACGCAACCCTCTGGCGGTTAAATGGTATATGTTGATTGTGCAAGGTATCGCATTCTTCTTCATTTACTATGGTATTTTCCGTTTCACTATTACTAAATTTAACCTGAAAACACCGGGGCGTGAAGATGAAGTGGCGGGGGATGAAACCGCAGACGGCTATGATGAAGATATCAAAGCAGTCCCCACTAATAGCAAAGAAGCAGTGCAACAAGAAGCACGTCAATATATCGCTGCAGTTGGTGGCTCAGATAACTTAACTGGTATTGATGCTTGTATTACTCGTTTACGTTTAAATGTAAAAGATGCCAGTGTAGTCAACGATGCTTACGCAAAACACCTAGGTGCTTCAGGGGTTATTCGCTTAAATAAACAGAGTGTTCAAGTGATTGTGGGGACACGGGCTGAAATCGTTGCGAGTGCCATGCGTGATGTATTAGCACAAGGCCCAGTTGCCGCTTATGCTGGTAGACATACAGATAACGCGGTATCGACAGAAAAAACATCAGAAAAACAGACTAATAATGATGCCAAAGTCATTCTTGAAATGGTCGCGCCATTTGATGGTGAAGTGGTTGCATTAAAAGATGTGCCTGATGAAGCTTTCTCAAGCGGTGTCGTGGGAGATGGTCTTGCTATTAAACCCACATCAAATATTGTGATGGCACCTGCTGCTGGTACGGTAGTAAAAATCTTTGATACTAACCACGCATTTTGCATTGAAACGGATAACGGTGTTGAGATTATCGTCCATATGGGGATTGATACGGTCGCATTAGGAGGAAAAGGCTTTAAACGTCTGGTTGAAGAAGGTACAGAGGTTAAACTCGGCCAGCCTATCTTAGAGCTAGATCTTGAGTATTTAAACACTAATGCTAAATCAATGATAAGTCCGGTTATCATCAGTAATATCGATGACTTTGATAAAGTGAGTGATATTGCATCCGGCCAAGTGACGGCAAATAACACCATAATCTATAAAGTATTAAAATAAATATCATATAGATATTTAATCCTCTATAAAGAGATGGTTAAATAAGACGATAAAACGGGGAGTGTTGTCTACTTCCCGTTTTTTTATCCCTATCTTGATAAATATCTCTGCGCTCTCTTTCGCTAGGGTATTTATGAAACCTGCTTATTGGATTATAGTAGGTCAATATGCGTTTTGCTTTGAGGAAAAAATGACCATGAATGAGGCAGATGCCCGCCCAACGAACTTTATTCGTCAAATTATTGACGAAGATCTGGCTACCGGGAAACATAATAGTGTCCATACCCGTTTCCCTCCTGAACCTAATGGCTATCTTCATATTGGCCATGCAAAATCAATTTGCTTAAATTTTGGTATTGCACAAGATTATCAAGGTAAATGTAATTTACGTTTTGATGATACGAATCCAGTAAAAGAAGATGTTGAATATATCAACTCGATTCAAAAAGACGTTCAGTGGTTAGGTTTCCAATGGGATGGTAACGTTCATTACTCCTCTGACTATTTTGATCAACTGTATCAATATGCGATTGAGCTGATTAACAAAGGCTTGGCTTATGTTGATGAGTTGAGTGCTGAAGAAATTCGTGAATATCGTGGCACACTCAAAGAGCCAGGAAAAAATAGCCCTTATCGCTCTCGTAGTGTAGAAGAAAACTTAGCGCTATTTGAAAAAATGCGTGCGGGTGGCTTTGAAGAGGGGAAAGCGTGCCTACGTGCGAAAATTGACATGGCATCACCATTTATTGTCATGCGTGATCCTGTTCTTTACCGGATCAAATTCGCTGAACACCATCAAACAGGTAACAAATGGTGCATTTATCCAATGTATGATTTTACCCATTGTATTTCTGATGCATTGGAAAATATCACACATTCTTTATGTACTTTGGAATTCCAAGATAACCGTCGTTTATATGATTGGGTGTTGGATAATATCACTATTCCTTGCCACCCTCGTCAATATGAGTTCTCACGTCTTAATCTTGAATATACCGTCATGTCTAAGCGCAAGCTAAATCAGCTTGTGACAGAAAATATTGTTGATGGTTGGGATGATCCGCGTATGCCGACAATTTCTGGCTTACGTCGTCGTGGCTATACGGCTGAGTCAATCCGCGAATTCTGTCAACGTATTGGTGTGACCAAACAAGATAACAACGTGGAAATGGCATCATTAGAAGCTTGTATTCGTGATGATTTAAACGAAAATGCACCTCGTGCGATGGCTGTTATCGATCCGGTACGTTTAGTGATTGAAAATATGCCAGAAGGTGAAGAGATTTTAACTGCGCCAAATCACCCAAATAAACCAGAAATGGGAACTCGTGAAGTACCATTTAGCCGTGAAATTTATATTGATCGTGCAGACTTTAAAGAAGAAGCCAATCGTCAATATAAACGTCTGGTATTAGGTAAAGAAGTCCGTCTGCGTAATGCTTATGTCATTAAAGCAGAACGAGTTGAAAAAGATGAACAAGGTGAAATAACCACCATTTATTGTACTTACGATCCACAGACGTTAAATAAAGATCCGGCTGATGGTCGTAAAGTAAAAGGGGTGATCCACTGGGTCAGCATTCCACATGCTATTCCAGCAGAAATTCGTCTTTATGATCGTTTATTTAGCGTACCTAATCCTGGTGCTGAAGAGGATTTCTTATCAACCATTAACCCTGAATCATTAGTGATCCGTCAAGGTTTTGTGGAAGCAAGCTTAAAAGATGCGGCTATTGAAAAAGCGTATCAATTTGAGCGTGAAGGTTACTTCTGTGCTGATAAGCTTTCGACAGCGGATAAACTGGTCTTTAACCGTACTGTTGGTTTACGTGATACTTGGGCGAAGATTTCGAAACAAGGTTAATACGCTCTGTTTTAGTGGCGTGTAATATCACTAAACTCACATCTTAATAAAATGCTCGATAATAATTTATCGAGCATTTTTTATTTATCAAATAAGTTTGTTTTTATTGACCAATAATTATTATTTTTTATTTTGTAATGTGAGTTTCTATAGCTATTATTTGTATCAATTCTTATTTACGTTGTGTTAAATTATTAACTTTTGTCATCATCTTCTTCTTTTATTTCATATGATTATATTGAATTTGTCTATAATAATAAAAATGTGAACCATGACACATATTTTTCTTTTCTAAAAAAGTTTATTAATTAATACGACTAATAATTCTTTTCTATAAAAACGAAACATTATCATATTAGGTGTGATAATTTTCTTTTTTAATATCAATATATTAAAAAATATTTACGTTCTACTTGTCCCTCATTGACTAAAGAAAAAATATGAAACTGTAATTAAGTAATGTGCCCTTGGTCATATTTTGATAAAAATTCTTTTTTTTAGGTTGATAATTCGCGTCGCGAAAAATAAGCTGTTGTTAACCTAATTTTAGGTTTTTTCCCCATTTGGGGTTTTATATTTGGAAATAGGCGTTGGTGCTTATTTCTTTTTTAGTCAAAGTCAAAGAGGAAACAATGCTATGGTTATGCAACATGCTAAACCAGGCAGGGTGGCACTTGCCGTTATGGGCGCATTGCTTGTAACTGCACTACCTGCGAAAATGTCTTATGCTGAAGGATTTATTGATGACTCAACCCTGACAGGGGGGATCTATTACTGGCAACGTGACCGTGATAGAAAAGAGTTAACACCAAACAGTCCTGATTACGGCAAATATAAAGCCAATTTACACCACTCTACCTTTAACGCTAATCTTGATTTTTCTTCTGGTTATCTGGGTGATTTTTTTGGTATTGATTTAGCTGCTTTTGGTGCTGTTGAACTTAACAACAGTGGACCAGCTGCACCTAATGAAATAGGATTTAGTGATGCAAAAAGTCGCTGGGATGAAAAATGGACAGGTGATCGCAGTGGCGTGAGTATTTATAAAGCTGCTGCTAAATTTAAATTAGGCCATTTCTGGGCTCAAGGTGGATATATTCAACCTAAAGGGCAAACATTATTACGTCCTCATTGGAGTTTCTTACCTGGTACTTATCGCGGTGCAGAAGCGGGCGCTGTATTTGATTTCGATAAAAATGGTGAACTCTCTTTCTCATATATGTGGACTGATGAATATAAAGCGCCGTGGTATCGGAATATGTACAATTTCCGTAAGGCAGACTTAGAGACAAATATCAGTTATTTACACTCTTTTGGTGCCAAATATGATTTTAAAAATAGCTTAGTATTAGAAGCCGCATTTGGCCAAGCTGATGGTTATATTGATCAATATTTTGGCAAAGTTTCTTACGATTTCCCTATCGCAAATAATACATTAAAAACCTCTTATCAATTCTACGGTGCAAAAGATAAAGTCACCGGAGGGGGAATTAACGATGTTTATGATGGTTTGGCATGGTTACAAGCATTCACTTTAGGCTATACCTACAATGTATTTGATTTTAAAGTTGAAGGTACTTGGGTTAAAGCAGAAGGTAACCAAGGTTACTTTTTACAACGTATGACGCCAGGATGGGCAACCTCGAATGGTCGTTTAGATATCTGGTGGGATGGTCGTTCTGATTTTAACGCCAATGGTGAAAAAGCATTATACGCGGGAGTGATGTATGATCTAAAAAATTGGGATCTACCGGGCTGGGCGATTGGTACTTCCTATGTGTATGCTTGGGATGCAAAACCGAGTAGTAACCCTATTTATGACCAAAGTAAACGTATTAGAGAAAGCGCATGGAATGCCGACATCATGTATACCGTTCAAGAGGGGAGAGCGAAAGGTACGTTATTTAAACTCCACTACACTCGTTATGATAACCATTCCGATATACCAAGCTATGAAGGTGGTTTTGGTAATATCTTCCAAGATGAAAAAGACGTTAAATTCAATGTGATCATGCCATTTACGATTTTCTAAATAACAATAAGGATAAAGTGTATTTATTACGCTTTATCCTTAATAGTTTGAGAGTGTGATAGGAGTAAAACATGATTAAAAGCACAAATATCATGATAATAAATGGTCACCCTGCATCTGTTGTTTATGGATCAGAAATAAGTGCATTCCGAGGACAATTTTTAGATGTCAATGGGTATTGTGACTTTGTTGCTGATAGTATTGAAGGGTTGCAAAAAGAAGGCGCAATTTCCTTAGCTGAATTTATTGAGACTTGTACTGAAGAGGAGATCGCACCTTTTAAAAGTAGAAGATAAGCTGAAAGTATTTACACTACGCTATCCTGCTTGGTTAGAGGCGAGATTGAATGCTACGGTTGCTGCCCATGATATTTCAAAATGTAGTAAATCTTTACCAATAAAAAAGGAACTGCAGGCAGTTCCTTTTTTTACTGAGATATTATCCAGAATGATTACTTCTCATCATGTGCGTGGCTATCTTCTTTACAATTACCTGCGGCGCAGTGACCATATAAATACAGGCTATGATTGGAAAGTTTGATGCCATGGCGTTCAGCGATATTTCTTTGACGAACTTCGATAGCATCGTCAGTAAACTCGATAACTTTACCACAATCAAGGCAAATTAAGTGATCATGGTGATGTTGTTGAGTTAATTCAAATACTGATTTACCACCTTCAAAATTATGTCGGGTAACAATACCAGCATCATCAAATTGGTTTAAGACGCGATAGACTGTTGCCAGACCAATCTCTTCGCCGATATCGATCAGTTTTTTATAGAGATCTTCAGCACTGACATGATGGCACTCAGGATCCTGGAGCACTTCCAAGATCTTTAAGCGAGGAAGTGTAACTTTTAACCCAGCATTTTTTAACGCTTTATTATTGTCGGTCATGCGGATTTAATCCTGTTGCTAATGGTGAATTTAATATGTGCTCACAAAATACTGTATATATTCATTAATACATAGGGTATTTAATAACCTTAATGATTATAGGCATGATATTAAAAAATAAACACCCCACCTATCACACTATCTTAGCACACCATTGAATAATTATCATTCTCAATATTAAGAATTTATATTATCCCAGAATTTCGTCAAGGCTCATCTCTTCTTTGATCTGAGCAACCCAAGCGTCAACACGCTCTTCAGTTAATTCTGGTTGGCGATCTTCATCAATCGCAAGGCCGATAAAGTGATTATCATCAGCAAGACCTTTAGATGCTTCAAAATGATAACCTTCAGTAGGCCAATGACCCACAATGACTGCGCCACGAGGTTCAATGATATCACGAATAGTTCCCATTGCGTCACAGAAGTATTCTGCATAGTCTTCTTGGTCACCACAACCAAATAGAGCAACAAGTTTACCGTTGAAATCAATATCTTCTAATGTTGGGAAAAAGTCATCCCAATCGCATTGTGCTTCACCATAATACCAGGTAGGAATACCTAGTAATAGAATATCAAATGCTTCGATGTCTTCTTGACTGGATTTTGCGATATCATGAACTTCGGCATTATCCGCGCCTAATCTTTCTTGAAGCATTTTGGCAATATTTTCAGTGTTGCCGGTATCACTGCCGAAGAATATTCCTATGATTGCCATAAAGTGAGATAACCTCTTTTATTCTCTTTGTCTGTATTTTTGAACAATTACCAGTAAAAGATAAACATCATGTTTTCATAATTGAAAACTAAAGCACTATTTTGACGAAAAGAGCAGGGTAATTCTGTCGAATTTGTGTGATTTTCCTGCTGATTTTTTTAGCTTTGATGTTTTTTTAACGCATAAGTTTGTGCGAGTTGTTCTAGTAATATTTCTTCAATAAGCTCACTACGACTGACATTTTTTGCGCTCGCAAGCTCATTAAGCGCATTGACAGCATCCTCATTTAATTTCAACTCAACCCGACGTAATCCATTGACGCGATCGCGTCGTAATTGGTTTCGTTTATTAATTCTAAGCTGTTCATCCCGAGAAAGCGGGTTTGTTTTAGGTCGCCCAGGTCTGCGTTCATTTGCGAACAAATCCAGTGTGGTGCGATCAGTTTGTTCTTTTGCCATAAATTTTGCTGTGAAAGGGCGTATACCAATGACTCAATATGAAGCGCCCAATAATACCCCACATATCGGCGTATCGCTACTGCTTCCTGTGTTTAACCTATTGTCATTTGGTCTTTTTATCAACAATGACAGATTTAAGAGCAATAATTGTACGCTATAAAATAGTATTGCTAGTGATTTATAACCAACAAAGGAACGTTATACTGTTTTGGCTAAGAAGCGACGAATGGCCTTAATTACTGTTTCTGGTTTTTCAGAATGCACCCAATGTCCTGTATTGGCGACAACAAAGGCGGTTGCTTGTGGAAATTGGCGAGCAATATTATCGCGATACTCATCTAAAATATATGGGGATAGCCCACCACGTATAAACAAAACGGGATGATGCCAAGCAGGCACCTCTTGCCAACCAATAATATCGGGGTAAGCCTGTTTGATTGCGGGTAAATTAAATAACCATTCACCTTTTTTAAATGATTTAAGCAGGAATTGGATAACGCCGTCTTCTTCAATAAAAGGGCGCATAATAGCAATAGCTTCTGTACGTTGTGTGACGTGAGCTTTAGTGACAGCTTCAAGGGCTGCAAAAATTTTATCATGACGACGAACATTATAAGCAACAGGAGACATATCAATAACCACGATACGTTCAAGGCGAAGAGGTGCGAGAGCGGTCATTGCCATTGCAATTTTCCCTCCCATTGAATGACCTATAACGATTGCTTTTGCGATATTTAAGCTATCAAGTAGGGTTAATACATCTTGTGCCATATCGTGATAGTGCATACTTTCACTATGAGGAGAATGCCCATGGTTGCGCACATCAATTTGTATCACGGTATGGTCTTGACGTAGATCGCGACCTAGTACGCCTAGATTATTGAGATCACCAAAAAGCCCATGGATCAAAACAATAGGTAAATTGTTTATCGTTGCTGTTTCTGGTTGATGTATTTGATAGTTTAATAATGCATTGAGTTTCATATTGATGACCAAAATTAAGTCTATTTTTTCCTTATGATGACATGTGCAATCATATTAGCCAACTTGTTGTCTTTTTCGGAATATGAGATAAAGTTAAGCTAACAAGAGATAGTGTAATTTATTATATTCTGAGAAAACAGAATAATATAGATTATTATTCCAAATGTAATGGAAAAAATAAAATTTTGATATAGCTCAATAAGGATAAGTCAGAGTTTTATATTATTTTAATTGCTGATGTGAAAGGGCATTGAAGAAGATGTCAACTCTATTCTATGGCAATAAACTTAAAGAATAGAAGATGATACAGATAGAAACAATAGGATAAATACCCAGCTTAAAGTTTAAAAAGATTAATTCTTTAATGAATACGCTTTAAGTTATTGAAATTTTACCTATTTTGTTTTTAAAGATTATATCTTATAATCCTAGTCACTTTTTTTTGAAAATAGTACTGGGTAGCAATGAAAAAGATAGAAATTGATGACGAACTTTACCGCTATATCGCTAGCGAAACTAGACATATCGGTGAAAGCGCTTCAGATATTTTAAGGCGTCTATTGAAGCTTGATGCCAAACAGCCCGTACAGCCAGTCGTTGTCACTGAGTCAGTACAAGCGCCTGTCGTTAAACAGGATGCTGATCTTAAGCCTGTCGCACCAGCAAAAAATCCGGTCCGTGAAATGCGTGAACTGCTGTTATCTGATAGTTATGCAGAGAAAACAAAATCAGTTGATCGTTTTTTACAGATCCTGTCTACATTATATAGCTTAGATAGTGCTACTTTTACTCAATCTGCTGAAACAGTACATGGACGCACGCGAATTTATTTTGCCGGTGATGAAAAAACATTGCTCGACAGTGGACGTCATACAAAACCTCGCCATATTCCCGGTACGCCATTTTGGGTTATTACCAACTCAAATACTGAGCGTAAAAGAACTATGGTACAAAGCATCATGCAGGATATGCAATTCCCTGCCAATGAGATTGATAAAGTGTGTGGAACTATCTAAACACTATTGTTAATTGATGCATTGCAAAGGCTTTCGTTTAAAGCATGATTGTGATGTAAAATAGGAGAAGATTTGTGGCAATCCATTCAAGAGCTGGGCAACATACTCGTCAAAGCGATCTGATTAATGTAGCGCAATTAACCGCACAATATTATTCACTAAAACCACAAGCAAATCAGAATGCTCATCGTGTGAAATTTGGTACATCGGGTCACCGAGGCAGTGCCAAACGTCATAGCTTTAATGAAGCACATATTCTAGCAATTGCTCAAGCTATTGCTGAAGTCCGAGCTAATAATGGTGTAACGGGGCCTTGCTATGTAGGTAAAGATACCCATGCATTATCTGAGCCTGCTTTTATTTCGGTTTTAGAAGTGCTTGCTGCAAATAAAGTTAACGTGATTATTCAAGAGAATAATGGTTATACCCCAACGCCTAGCGTTTCCTTCTCTATTTTAACTTACAATCAAGGGCACCAAGACATTGCTGATGGTATCGTCATTACACCATCACATAATCCTCCAGAAGATGGGGGGATAAAATACAATCCATCAAATGGTGGGCCTGCTGATACTGATTTAACCTCTGTGATTGAAAAACGCGCCAATGAATTATTGGAAAATAATTTATTGGGGGTTAAACGTCTTTCTTATGATGATGCATTAGCGAGTGGTTATATTCACGAGCAAGATTTAATTATGCCTTATGTTAAAGCGTTAGGTGACGTTGTTGATATGAAGGCAATTAAAAAAGCGGGTTTGAAATTAGGTGTCGATCCACTGGGTGGTTCAGGAATTGAATACTGGAAACGCATAGGTGAATATTACGAACTTGATCTTGAGTTGGTAAACGATCAGGTGGATCAAACTTTCCGCTTTATGACATTAGATCATGATGGTGTGATCCGTATGGATTGCTCATCACCTTGGGCAATGGAAGGTTTATTGCAACTGCGTGATAAATTTGACTTAGCTTTCGCCAATGACCCTGATTACGATCGCCATGGTATTGTCACTCCTTCGGGCTTGATGAATCCTAACCACTATTTAGCGGCAGCGATTAATTATCTTTTTCGCCATCGTCCTCAGTGGTCAAATGAGGTAAAAGTGGGTAAAACACTCGTCTCTAGCGCGATGATTGACCGAGTCGTGGCTGATTTAGGTCGTGAACTTGTTGAAGTACCTGTCGGCTTTAAATGGTTTGTGCAAGGTCTATTCAGTGGCGAGTTTGGTTTTGGTGGTGAAGAGAGTGCGGGGGCATCATTCTTACGTTTTAATGGTAAACCGTGGTCAACAGATAAAGATGGTATTATCTTATGTTTACTGGCTGCTGAAATAAAAGCGGTAACAGGTAAAGATCCACAACAACATTATAACGAGTTAGCGCAACGTTTTGGCTCTCCAAGCTATAATCGTATACAAGCATCTGCAACTCATGAGCAAAAAGCGTTGTTGTCACGATTATCACCAGAAATGGTCACCGCAAATACCTTAGCAGGTGATCCTATTACTGCGCGTTTAACTCACGCATCTGGTAATGGTGCTGCTATTGGTGGTTTAAAAGTGATGACCGATTATGGTTGGTTTGCCGCTCGTCCTTCTGGAACCGAAGAAGCGTACAAAATTTATTGTGAAAGCTTCCGTGGCTCTGAGCATCGCGAATTAATTGAAAAAGAAGCCATTGAAATTGTTAATAATGTTTTTGCCAGTAAACAATAAACTAAATAACTTAGTCGTATAATTTATTTATCACCAAATAGAATACACTCTACCTATAGGTGGAGTGTATTTTTTTAATCATAATAACTTTTAGATCACAACATTGATATCCATCATTGATGATTGATTTAGAATTGAATAAAGAGCGGATAATCAATGCAAAATAATTATGTGTTACGCAGTGTGCGTTATATGTTAGATCTTAGCGATGGTCATATTGTTGATATAATGAAACTGGCGGATTTCACCGCGACTAAAGAGCAAGTCAATCAGTGGTTAAAAAAAGACGATGATCCTGCCTTTGTTGAGTGTGATGATATGGCCTTGGGGCATTTTTTAAATGGGCTTATCTTTTATCGTCGTGGTAAAGATGAAAAATATCCTACTCCAGAAGTCGAAAAACGGATAACCAACAATATTATTTTAAAGAAATTACGTGTTGCCTTTGAATTAAAAGACATGGATATGATTAACATTTATGAACTAGCGGATTTTCGCGTTTCTAAGCCTGAACTTAGCGCGATATTTCGTAAGCCAGGACATAAAAACTACCGTAACTGTGGCGATCAACTGGTGAGATACTTTCTGAAAGGGTTAACTGAAACCTTACGTGGCAAAGGTAAAGCAGTGAAGAAATAAATATGTCTTAATTCAAATTATTCCTTCTAAATAGAAATAGAAGAATTTTTTCAAGAAAATTCTTTATAGTATGAGAACTCGTATTTAATCTTGAATTTTGATGGTGTACATTGTACACTTTTAAATGATGGATTAGAAAGGGAACTTAATGAGTCATGCTATAGAATTTATTGAAACCTCAATATTTACTCAGCAAATCAAACTATTGGCTACAGATAAAGAAATAAGAATACTTCAAAATGAACTTATCAGTAAACCTGATAAAGGCGACTTAATTAAAGGAACAGGTGGATTACGCAAAATAAGAATGGCTGTAGGTAACAAAGGTAAAAGTGGGGGGACTAGAGTTATTTATTTTTTAGCGACTAAAGAAGTTATCTATTTAGTTATGGCGTATCCAAAAACAATAAAAATTAGTTTAACTGATTCAGAAAAGATTGAGTTAAAAAAACTAACAAAAAGACTTAAAGGTGAACGGTGATATGAGTTTCTTCAATGATCTAAAAGCCTCTTTAGAAGAAGCCGTAGAAATTAAAAATGGCGATAAAAAAGCATCGAAAGTGACTCGGTTTGAAGTTGCTGATGTAAAAGCGATTAGGGAGCAACTTAACGTTTCACAAAGTGAATTTGCACATGCATTAGGGACAAGTATCGATACTGTAAAAAGTTGGGAATTAAAAAGACGTAATCCGACAGGGCTTACAGCGAAAGTACTTATTGCTATTTATAAAAACCCTAATTTATTTAAAGAGTTAGCCAATATCTAATTTCTTGTTTACTGCTAAACTTATTTTGTTTAGCAGTAAATCTCTTTCTCTGATTTTCTCTTTTTTATCATTCACTCGCGAAATTATTTACTATAACCGTAATTCAATAAAGTATTAGTTTGCTTTGTTAATGTTTTTTTGTTTTTGTTTCAATTTTGTTTCATTTTTATTTCTATTGTGAAATTTAATTACACTACAAGCAAAATAAAGGTGATTTTTCGCACAAAATAAGTGGTCTGATCAGTAGTAAAATTTCATCAAATGAGGTAAAATTTCAGCATCAATTCATTTTATGCAGGAGAACACTATGCCAGCTTATAACGAATACACTAAAAAACATGTTTTAGCCCGTCGTACTGGTGCGGTAGCGCTAGGTATTGTGGCATTTCCTGTTATGGTTTTTCATCCTAAACGCGCTCAGTTTTATAGCTATTTACATCGTGTATGGTCTAAAACAAGCAATAAGCCAGTTTGGTTAGCTAAATCAGAAATGGCATTAACTAGCCATAAATAACAGAAAATTCCATTTAACGCCTGTTGAAACAGGCGTTATTTTTTCCCTTCTTCAAACCCTTTTTAACGTGTTATCACGTGTATTTTTCACTGTTCTATTTATTCTCTTATTTTAAGTTACAATAAAGGTTATTCACTTTGAGAAGTGCTAATTAATCTATTGTTATTTATCACATATGTACACTACGCACTGTGGCGCCGTGATAACAAGGAGAAACAGGATATGAAAAATACTGATCTAGAATTAATTATTAATGAAAAGCTAAGTATTGAGAATTTTCACGACTACGCACCTAATGGTCTTCAAGTAGAAGGGCGCCCTCATATTCAAAAAATAGTGACAGGAGTAACGGCTTGCCAAGCTTTACTTGATGAAGCGGTACGTTTAAATGCAGATGCTGTATTAGTTCACCATGGTTATTTTTGGAAGAATGAGCCAGTTGTTATCCGTTCAATGAAACGCAATCGCTTAAAAACCCTACTATGTAATGATCTCAATCTATATGGTTATCACTTACCTTTAGATGCCCATCCTATTTTAGGTAACAACGCTCAATTAGCGTTAAAAATGGGCGTAAAAGTTGAGGGTGAGATCGAGCCTTTAGTGCCGAAAGGGATTTTTGATCTACCTGTCACAGCCAATGAATTAAAAACACGACTCGAAAAAGCCTTACAGCGTAATGTGCTTCACTGTGGTGACAATGCACCAGATGTTATTCGCCATATTGCTTGGTGTACTGGTGGAGGACAAGGATTTATTCAACAGGCGGCAGAGCAAGGTGTTGATGCATTTGTAACAGGAGAAGTCTCAGAGCAGACGATTCATATAGCAAGAGAAATGGGCGTGCATTTTTTCGCTGCTGGGCATCATGCTACCGAGCGTTATGGTATTAAAGCATTAGGTGAATGGTTAGCACAAACACACCATTTAGATGTTACTTTTGTCGATATTGATAATCCTGCCTAAACCCAGTTATTGCTATTCTATAAGCTATCTCTCTTATTAACTAAGTGAGATAGCTTTTTATTTAACAACAACCTTGAAATTTATTCATTAAGTTGAATGGGTAACGGGCTTTGTAATTGTTGCAGATTATCACATAGCCAAATTAACTGTAATAAAGCTTGAGAGTCACGAGCAGTTAAAGCGAGATAACGAGTTAATTGGTTAGCTATTAATGTCATACCTAAATCGTCAGCAATTTGTTTGCTTCTCTCTAATTGCTCTTTTTGCATTGCAGAAAGTTGTTCTCGCCCTGTACATGCTTGGGCTTCCAATACGGATAAAATGGGGCGACAAAATTTTTGTGCAAGGGTAGGTTCACTGTGATGCATTGCCGTTTGTCGCTTACGTTTAGCCATATATTCTTGAATATGACTAATAAAACCAGACTGTTTTTTCTTACGTGGAAATTGGTCAAAATCGAGATAAAACATTTCAATGCCTTGCTCTGTTTTGATCCAAATGGTGGTGGGTAATAAATCGATATTGAAATCACGTCGAACAGGTTGCACGGTGATCGCAACGATTTCTAATTCTCGTTTAGTGAGAAAACGTAATTCTTCTAAATTATTTTGCGTTTCGCCTTCCCAATAAAGGCGCAAAAAGGCCGAATTTCCATTATTATCTACCACTTCCCAAATAACACACTGCTCTACTTCATGCCAAATTAAGGGATTATAGCTTTTGATATGTAAAACCAGAGGGGAAAGAAATCCTTCTGGTTGATCCGTAAAATAATTGGGTAAATCTTGCCAGTTATGAATACCTAATTCTGTTTGTAGTTGATGATAATCTGTGACATCAAGAAAATCGGTTTGATTTTGCGCAAAGCTATCGCCAATAGTAGCTAGTTTCCCTTCATCAGAAATACGAGGCGCTTGTAATAAGAAAGGTCGGCGCATGAGCTTATCTGCAGTTTGTTTCCATAACGATAAACTATGCCAAACACTATAGCGATTAAATAGGGTATCAAGTTGATTAGGGCGAGCTTGTGTCGCTTGTAAAAATTGTTTTGCTTCTTTATCCCAGAAAGTAAAAGTTGTGCCTAATGCGCCACTTTGTGCTGTCCACCAATGTGCATCGATAGGAATAAGCGCGAGACTGGTTTTTTTATCATCATATTGACGGCGAAGTTGTCCTCGTAATGTTTTTAATTGTTCAGGTGTCGCATAAGATAGCTGGAAAAGATAGGCTGAGATATGGGCTAATAGACGTAAGACATTGCTTTCATCCATAGTGAAATGTCTTTCTGCTAACCGTTTGACTTGAGTACTTAATGTTCGTAAATAAGAGGCTAAACGAGGTAAACCCTCGGCACGAGCAGACATATTAAGTAAATGTAATTGCGTTGCGCTACTTAAACTAATGTGTGATAGCCCTTGACGTAATAGATCATCAATAAATTGTTCAATAGTATTAATAAGGGCAATTTCTTCATCATTTAGTGGGCGTTTTGAAGATTTTAAAGGAATTAAATCTTCAGGCCACGTCCAAGGCTGTGTATTTTGCTCAAATATTTTCGCGACAATCGCAAGATGAAAAGCTTTTTTCTGAGAGCTAGAAAAAGGGGATAACATGCCATCGTAACCACTTGCTTGTAAGAAAATGACCGGTTCATCAACATCAGGGAGTTGGATTTTTAGCTGGGTTCCTGTGTCTTCTAGAACTAAAGTTTTATCTTCCCATTGTTCAATTAAGTTAATCGCAGTCCGACAGGCGGGTTTACCTGCTTTTTTGATGAGTAACTCGGGATCAAGCGTAAATAAAGAGGGTAATAAAGGCGGTGTTTCAACAGGCGCTATAATTTTTTCTGCTGATGTTTCAATGGGATTATCAGTATTAATATCATCAGTCGAATTGTTGTTGGCTTGTAACCATAAAATAGCGGCTAAAATATGTTTGCAACAACCTGCTGCGGAACAATCACAACTGGCTTGCTGAATGCCTGCTTCATGTAAAACGACTTTTTGCCCATCACTGCTAAATTGCCCTGTATTTGCATCAGTAACAGAGACTTTTTCGTTATCAACATCTTTTCTTGCGCGTCTTAATAATCCGGCATTAGCAAAGACGGTAAGCGCATCTTCATCATAATGAAAATAAACGGTCTGCCAACTCATTGCATTACCTCTGCTAGCCACTGTGCGAAATGTTCTGGGGTTAAAGCTGCAACTTGCATACCTCTATCGGCGAGTTTTTGTGCGATAGTTGAGTCATAAACCGGTTGAGCCTCATCATCTAGTGCTGCCAGTCCTAATAACTTAACTTGTTGGCTATTGAGACGTTGTGTGCAATCTAATAATCGGGTTAATGATCCCCCTTCTTCAAAGTCACTGATAAGCGAAATAACAGTACGCTTAGGGTTGTTAACTAAGCTTTCGCAATATTGCATGGCACTAGCAATATCCGTACCTCCTCCCAATTGGACTGTCATTAATACTTCAACGGGATCGTCGGCTAAGTGTGATAAATCGACAACTTGAGTATCAAAAACGATTAAGGAGACATTAACAGCAGGTAATGAAGCTAAAATACTCGCACACACAGCTGCATACATAATGGAACTAGACATTGATGCACTTTGGTCAACACAGAGAATGACATCCCATGGAAAATGCTGTTGCATTCGTGAATTAAAGTAAGGAGTTTCAATCAATAAACGACGATTTTGGGTATCGTAATGTTTTAAATTGGCGGCAATAGTGGCACGCCAATCAAAGTTACGACTATTTGGCACTAACGAGCGTCTAAAGCGATTACGACGACCAGTTAATGATTGGCGAAAGTTATTACGAATTTGACGCAAAATATCTTCAACCACTTTACGAATAATGGTTTTTACTGCATCTCGCGTTTCTTCGCTCATTCGTCCGCGTAAGCTTAATAGTGTTTTAGCTAACGCTTTCGTCGGCTCCATGGCTTTTAGCGTATTGGGATCTTTAAGAAAGCTACTGATTTGATAACGTTCAATCGCTTGTGATTGCATACGTTCAAATGTGCTATTGGGAAAAAGTTTGCGAGCTTGATTTAGCCAGTTTACGGCAGTAAGTTGCGATGCATCGAGAGAGCCATGGCGACCGCGCTCTTGACGTAATCCTCGGCGCTGATATTCACGGCGATAAAGAAAATCGAGTGTACGTTCAATTTTAAGATCATCAGCATTAAACCTGGCTTGCCCTAAAGCATCATCAGCGTATTGGCCTAAAATCAAGCGCCAGCGTTTGGCTTGTTGTATTTTATCTTTAGGCATATCATCATGCTTCTCCATGAGTATGGTCTCCTTTCTCTGTTTTCTTCGCCTCAAACCAAGAAATCATGCCTTGTGTCTTAATGCGCTGTTGCAGTTTTTGATTGAGTTTAGTGGCTTCAAGCATTTGCTTGGCACTAAATTCTGATTGCCATAGTGATAAGGCTTGCGTATCTAAACCAATATCATTAGCAATATATTGTGCAAGCTCTGCATTTTGTTTGGGATTAAGTTGGCTAAAGGCAAAACGCAGATCAGGTAAAATCTGAATAAAGCGTTCTTCATCCCATTGCTGTAATAAGCTATTTAAGTGATTGACTAACAACGGTAGGCGAATGACTAGCTCTGGTGCAGTGCGCATTATACCGACAAAATAACCAATGGCATGTTCGGGAGCGCTGCCTGTACTAAAGGTCGTATTTAGCACGGCCGCTAAGGTCTTTTCGTCAATATACGAACCTAGATAACGTAATGCATCTACCGCACCTTTTAATAAAGGAACGGTATCTAATTGTCCATCAAGACGATTAAGTTGCTGATAAAAATCACTTTTATAATCATATTGATGATCCAGTGATGGCATAAACTCAATGAGTTCACGTAAAGAGAGTAGGGCTTGCAGATTGCTTTCTTGTTGTTGCTCATCACCTTGAGCCAATTGCTCTAAGCAAAAGAAGGCTTGAGGGATCACTTGATGTAGCCTATTTTCCAATGTCAGCTCATCGGTAATATCAAGATATTGACGACCTCGCCATAAATGGATCAATTTATGTCCACATTGTGTTAATGACTCAAGGCGAAAATCTTGCTGAATATAGCTATCTAGCAGTTTAAATAGCGTAGGGATACGCTGGTGGAGCCCAATTAATGCCGCTTGAATTAACAAAGTGACCGCACTTTGGCTTGAACGACTTTGTCCTTGTTCTGCAAGCTGTTTTTCCATTGCTAACAGTTTATTTAAGGCGATAGTTTCAAGTTGAGAGCCTTTTTCTGATAATGAAATCAGTTCACCTTCAACATTGGGGGTCCATGCATATTGCCATTCTTCAAATAATAGATCTAACTGGTGACCAGAAAGAAAATCAGGTCCATTGACACGGTGGGCAAAATGGATTTCTAAAAATGCCAATAAATGTAAAAAACGACTTCTTAAGCGATGTTGGGGGTTACGATAAACATCACATTTTGTAGTTTTTGCTAATGTATCATCAAGTTTAAAGCGAAATGCTTTGGCTCGTTCATAGGTTTCATTGACTAAAGGGGGCGTTGCTGTACCTAATGGAATTTGTCCTAATAGATAACCTGAAAAACAGGTTTTGATTTCGTCCCATAATTCGTTTTGACTGTCATCTAAACTGCCTTTAATAAAGGCGCTTTGTAACCCATCAAGCAAATCATAACGCCCCATACCAGTGTGCTCTCTTAGTAAAGCGAGGCGTAAACTCTGCTCGGCTGCTAGTTTTACGGTTAAATAACTGGGGGGATTATCAAATTGTTTTTCTCTGATAGTCTGAGCCACTGAGCTTAAAAAGGCGATGCCCATTTTATTGCGATAAACTTGCGTTGGCTGTTTTGCCGCCTCATTGTTTTCTAATTTATCATGATGTTGTTGCATTAAGCTTTGCCAAGCTTGTTGGTAAAAAGCCGGAGATGGCATACCAGATGCATAGCCATTAAGTGCATCTAATCTGTCAAAGCTATAGCGAATAAGCCAAGCTTGCTCTTTTTCGCCCATTTTTTGCATTTTAGTAAAGTGCTTTTGTTCTGAGCTAGAAATAGCGAAAGAGTGGGGTTGTGAAGAAGCTAAGCCTTCGATTAGCGCAAGGGTGTGGGCTCCCCCTGTGACGATTAATATTTTGGCATTAGGCTCGTGCTGTTTGATGGTTTTAATATGAGTGAGCATATGTGCTTCACGTTGTGAAGAGCCCTCAGATGCAAGTACTTCAGGTTCATAGTCAAGGCGTGCAAGTGCACACCAAATAAAAATGTCATTAAACAGAGTTTGCCAATCTGCTAATGCCTCAATACTGCGTAACTCAAAAAGATGTTCCCAAACATCATCATGATCACGGCAATGACATTGTTTAGCTAATTGTGCAATAAATTGGCTATGGGCTAAATAACGTTCTTTTTGTAAGCTACGGCTTTGTAGATCGCTATACTCTTCGTTATTGACTTGAGCAGCCCAAGGTAAATCGATAAAACGTGTTGTTGCATTGATGCGTAAACCACCTCGCAAAGCTTGCCACTCAGGGGAATATTCACAAAATGGGAAATAGGCAGAGTGTAGCGATTTTTCACGCTCTTCTAGGCCACTATCATGATGACAATATTCGGCTTGCCCCATAATAGCAATAGGAGGGAGAGTATCTTTATCCGTTAGGCTAGGAATAAGCGAATTAAAGGTATCCGGACCTTCAATTAAGATATAATCAGGTTTTACAGAATCAATTAATGATAAAACTGCATAAGCACAAGCTGGGCTATGGTGGCGTACAGGGGCAAAATAGAGATGTTGTTGCTGTAACGACGTCCATTTCAGTCGGGCTTGGTCAATTCTTGTTGGTAAAGATATTGAAGGTAGCGTCACCGTGTTGATCCCTTTTTTGGGTGAAAAAGCAGAGTAAGTTAACTCTGCCTTTGATAGATAAATAAATAGACTTTAATGCCTCGCTATAGCTCTTTACGTTTTATTGCCAAAAGTCTTTTGATGCATCAAAGAACGCTTTCCACTCTTTACTATTTCTGGCCCTTTCTCTGGCGACGTTGTCCATGTAATAACGAATACGCTTAATATCATCAGGATTATCTTTTAATACAACGCCGATTAATTGACGTGCAATCGCACCGGCATTCATCACGCCATCACCTAAATAATGCGCTTCTAACGCACAAGCATAAGCGATATTTACGGCTTCTGCTGTTGACATAACCGCATCAGGTGTTTTGATATTGCCACCATCTTGCGTATTACCTGAACGTAATTCTTGGAATGTGGTAACCAGTAATTCCACCACATCCATAGGGACGGTGATTTCTGTCGCTAAAGTACCTAACTCATTTTCAAGCTGTGATTGGATCAAACTGATTTCAAAAGCTGGATCACGAATAGGTTTTACTGTTTCAAAATTAAAACGTCGCTTTAATGCGGCAGACATCTCATGTACACCTCGGTCACGCAAGTTTGCGGTACCAATCAAGTTAAATCCGGGTTTTGCACTAATACGCGCACCGTCGCCCATTTCAGGGATCATTAACTGCTTTTCGGACATTAAAGAAACCAGTACATCTTGAATTTCAGGAGGACAGCGAGTTATCTCTTCAAAACGAACAATTTTACCTTGTAACATGCCTTGATAAATCGGTGAGCCGACTAATGCTCGTTCTGTTGGGCCTTCTGCTAATAGTAACGCATAGTTCCATGAGTATTTGATATGATCTTCTGTCGTCCCTGCAGTACCTTGGATGGTTAATCCTGAATCACCACTGATAGCAGCCGCAAAAAGTTCTGAGAGCATTGATTTTGCTGTACCTGGCTCACCAACCAGCATTAAGCCCTGTTTGCCTAATAATGTAACAATTGCACGATCAACTAAGGCATCATCACCGAAAAACTTAGGTGTGATACCTAAAGTATCATCACCTAAAATAAATTGGCGCACAGCTCGAGGAGAGCGAAGCCATCCTTGGGGCTTCGGATTATTAGCATCCGCTTTTGTTAAGCGTTCTAATTCTTCAGCAAATCGAACCTCGGCACTTTCCCTAATTGCTTGTTGTTCTTTGGGTGCTTTTTTAGCCATATTCTTTCCTAATTATCCCTAAATTTTACCAAGGTGTTTTCTTTTCCCATTCAGGATCAAATCCTGCACAAGCTTCAGCGACTTTTAGATAATCCGCGTAGCTTTCTGCTAATAAAATCGGTGGTACTTGCTTTAACTCAATATTATTGCGATCCCAGTAATTTTGCTGATCCTTCTCAAAACTTAAATCGAATAAAACCGCTGGAATATTTTCTTCTGGTACATAGCTACCACTAAAACCGATATTGACGTAGTAGTTTAAGCTAGAGAAGAATTTGTAATAGTGAGAGAACGAGCCTCCATCTTCAGCAGGGCCTCGCTGATAGCCCATTTTGGTTAAAATACCCCGTAAGGTGAAGGTGTATGTGATCCAACCTTTTCGGTCTTCAACTTCTGTTTGTGTCAGATCTAAATCAGGGATCTTATGTTCCATTTGTGAAAATAAGAATTTCACTTTGTAATCTTTGAAGTGTGCAATCCATGCTTTACGCTCATCTTCATTAACTAGGGCGGCGTGAGCTAATTGAATCAAAGAATCATTTTGTAAGGTGACTTCGTCATCTTCAAGGTTAAGTAAAGCACCATCATCAGAAGGGCGGAAGGTATTGATAACTTCACCCTCTTTTACTTCTTGCCAAACTAATTGTTCAATCAATTTATGCATAATAGGGTGAGCTAAAATATACTCTTGCCAATCAGCGCTTAGCCATTGGCGTTGCGCGCACATCGCTTCATATAAACGCACACTTTGTAATTCAATAACTTGTTTAAGTTCTTTTTTACTTGAAGTGAAAAGTTTTTTCGCTTCTTTAATCAGCTCTGGATCGTCATTTTTGCGTGCTGCAGGTAATGACTTAACTTCCTTACCTTCAGGATTAAACAGGACAATTTTTTGTTTTGCATCCATTTTGGCGGTGAAAGTACGCTCACCATATTCCAGTACTAATGTTCCTGAATCATCAAAGCCGGCGGTTGGAATGGTTCTATCGGCTAATTCATCAGCACTCCAACCATTGCGTTCAGCTATTTGCGTAACTAAATTACGCGCTTTTTCCTGCACAGATGCTGTGCGATAACGACGTGATAATGAAAGCAGAAGTTGAATGATAATAGGATCATTACTTGAAGCTACCGCATCAATCATCGCTTCGATTTGCGCACGACGCTGATAGTGATCACGCATATAGTTACGTAATACTGATACTGCAATATGCCCCTCAATTCCACAAATAAGCGCGAGCATTCCTTTATCGCTGATTGCCGAACCTAAATAACGACGTAATACCTCGTTTTTAATTTCTTCGACGACTTGCTCTAAAGTATAGGTTTCATATTTAGCATAATATTCAGGATAACGTTTGGCCCAATCTTTGTATTGTGTTAATCGAGAAGGGGCATTTTGTTGCGCTTCAGCCATCGCTTCTTCAAGTGTTGGTCCTTTAATATCTTGAGCGACAAAAGTGTGCAGGATAAAGCTTGAAAGTTTATGTTGGCTATCAACGCAAAGTAGGCTGATATAACGTTGTAATAACGCATTACCCCCTGGCATTTTTAATTTGACGGCGAGAATAATCCACCAACGAATAATCGCGGGATCAACCGCTTTTTTGTTTTCCCATGTTAATGCAGGGATCGCCTCGAAGTTAAACCAAGCAAGGCTTGCGGGTGGTTTGGCTTTGAGACCTTTTTCAGCTTCTGCTAATAATGTCTTTGGCGATAAATAGCTTGAAATATCCTCACCTAATTGTTCTAACGCAGTGAGCAGAGCGGCTCGTACTACTTCGCGTTTCTCTTTTTTCAGTAAGGCATTAAGGGCAGGTAATGAGTCAGGGTTATTTAAACGTGCTAACCATTCAATCGCGGTGACTCGAATTTCTTGTTTACTTGAAGTTAAGCCTTCTTGTGCACTTAAGTGAATATTCGGTAAGGTTTCTAATAATTTCTGAGCTGAAACTCGGTGTGTTTTATTTTCACCTAGAGCCAATTCCATGATACGCGGAACGAATTGTGCTGGAATGGTTGGAAAACGGCTTAATACTTCAATACCTTGTGAAGTTTCAAATTGGCGATAGCGGTGTTCACTTTGATTTGGCATTAAGTTTAGCGCTTCTGCAATATAATCAGTATGTTGAGAGAAGAAAGGCCAAACTTGTTCTGGTTTACGGAAACGACGTAAGCCATCTTGATAAGATTCTAAGCACAGCGCCGCTGTGATACGCGTTGCACGTTTGAAATGACATCGTTCTAATACATTTTCAACGTGTCGTAATTCAATATCACTCAATAAACGTTCAGGAATATCACTATTAAAATAGTGAGAGGAAAAGTGATCCGCATGTTGGCGGTTATTGGTGATCACGCGCACGGCATGGAAAAAGGTGTATTCAGGTAAATTAGGAATACGGTTTTTGTGTTTAATTATTTGGATCTCATTGACTTGAATAGTGCCTTGTCCGCTATTGAGTTTATCCACTAATGCGCGACACTGTTTTTCATCAATTTTAGAGAGATCTTTATAATGGCGTTGTGCCCAATTATAAGAGTGTTTAGACGTTTTATTTTCTTCAATTTCACGTTCAGCATTTTCTTTTGCTTTTACTAACATTTCATTGAAGTTATTGACCAGAATATCGCGGGCACTATCGGGTAATGGTGTGTCTTCTAAGGGAGTAAAATCAGGCGCTTTAATGGCTTCAACGGTATTTGCATTATCAGCAACACAAAAACGTTGTAGCGCACTTTCAATGCTCTTGATAACTGCTTTTGAGGTTTCATGTTTTAATGCTTCTGCCAGCACATCACGGTTTTCACCTTGGCGCGCAAATAAATCAGCGGCTTGTGTACGTTGTTTGGGAGTACCATTCATTAAAACATGGGTTAAATTTTCTTTTACGATTTCAGCAGGTAAGGTATTTAAAATAGGTTCAGCCGTTTTTTTGACGGTTCTTAAACTGCTAGTGGCAAGTAAAACAATAATATCTGCAAAAGTATCGCGTAATATCGTATTTTTATTTAGATAATTTATTAGCTCGACTAAGCCATTCGCTGAAAGTTTTTCAACTAATTCTTTTCTAACAAATTCTTGATGTGAAAGTAGATAGTCTTTTAAATCACACAGTTCATAAATACGCTTAAGATTAGCGGCATAATATTCAGAGACATCTTTTCTATCAAAAATTGCAAATAACGCATTTTCACCGGCAATATTGGCCTCTGCTTCGACCATATTGGCGATAAACTCCATACTCCAATGTTTACGATGTTCTAAATTAAGATTACGTGCATTATCGTAAGTGGTATAAAACGCATCAACTAACAGGTAGATAACCCAAGTGGGGACTTGCGTTGTTGTTACTTTAATATTGATATCTTGACATGCGGCAGCGATGACTTTGGCATAACGGGCCACTTGCTCTAAGGAAAAACTTTCACCAACCTTTGAGTAGAGTTTATGGCGGGCATTAAGGCCTTGGGTGATAACCTTACCGTACTTTCCTGTATCAACATTACTGGCATACCACCACTCTAATGTTCCTGCACGATGAAAATAAACGGCGGCTTTCGCTGCATCTAGTTTATTTAATTCAAATAGAATTTCAGGGTTTGTACCTGTAAGTACATAATCTAATGCACGCTTAGGTAAACTTTCATCAAATATAGCCAGTAGGACAAGAGAGCCTTGAAGATATTGTTCAGTAATATCGACGTCTTTTTTCCCAAAAATAGGGAGAATATCTAATATTTTTTTTATCACGCCAGTTCCTTAAGCCATGTATGGATAAACAGTTTTTTTTACCATGAAACAGTAAAACGAACAATTTATTATTACTGGCGAAAATAAAGTCAAGGCATAACATTTGTTAAATATATGGATATAAACACTAAAAAAGCCAATCTAACTTTATTAATATTCAATTCATCATTATATAAAATGCAATCTCAGGAAAAAGTACTAAAAGTTAAGAAGTGATAATAAAGGCGTTTTTTGTGGATTTTAAAAAGATTAAGAATTGTCTGTTTAATTTGCTAAGTATTAACACTTAGTCCTGTAGACAAGTTAATCTTTCTATTCTTGATTTTTTCGAAATGTTACAAAATAAAAAGAGCTTCTTATAAATATAACAAGCTCTTTTAAATATATTATTTTGCTGTTTGGCGAGAGAAAGAGAGTAACAAAGCACCTATACTACAAATCAGCAAGGTAATCGCTAAACTTTGTCCCCATCCAGCCAGTGCTAAACCACCACCAATAAGTAAATAGTAGAATAAACCTAATAGTGCACCCGCTGTGCCTAAGCGATCTTTATATTGCGCTAAAGCCGTCGCTAAGATATTTGGAATAGCAATGCCATAGGCAACGACACTTGTCATCATTGGAATAATAAAACTAATGTGATTGCGCAATAAATAAACACTTACAGCACTAATTACTGCAATAATACTTGCAAGTAATACTAATTTCTCACATTGCCAATGATGGCTTAATAATGCTTTATTAATGTAAGAACCAATACCGACACCTATTGCTAATACAATACCACTATAGCCAAAAGTACTTGCACTATAACCTTGATTATCAAACATAAAAGGTGCTAGTTGGTAATAAGCAAATAGACTGATATTAAAAAAAGCAATTAAAAGTATAGTCTTGGCAATTTGTTTATCTTTCAGCATTTTTATCGCTGTTTCCGCTAGTGGTGCGGTTTTTATTGTTGCAGGGCGACTTTCTGGTAATGCAATAGTACTCCACAGCAATAAAACGATGGCGAGAAGAGCAAGACCACTAAATACCCCTTGATAACCTGCATAGCTCACCAGTAAAGAACCACTTAACATACCAATAGCCGGACTTAATGCGATTGCCGCTCCCATAACGGAAAATACTTTGGCTAATTCTTCACCACTATAAACATCACGCATAATAGTTTGTGTTCCTACAGAGCCAACTGCGGCACCAAAAGCAGAAAGCATACGTAATATCAGTAATACAGAAAAATTATCGGTCATAAAGACACCAATACAAGCAATGGCATAAATAAATAACCCTGCTAACATTGTTGGGCGCCGGCCAATGACATCACATAAACGACCCCATATAATGACACCGAGTGCAAAAGCAAAAAAGTAGAGCGAAAGTGTTTGCCCTGCTTCATTGGCACTGACTCTAAAACCATTTGAAATATCAGTAAGTGCTGGGCTATAAATGGTTTCTGCAATTTGTGGAAACATCATTAACGCAATTGCTAACCATAGAGAGAGTTTTCTGTTCATTCTTTGTTTTCCTAAAGCTTGATACTTTGATGACAGAATACAGTGATAATAATTGTCTTGTTATATATATAAAGACATAATATTTACCAAATAGGACAAGTGATGGCTTGGCTTAATCAATACGACCACTTTGTGCCAGAAGAACACCTTGCATCAGTTGTGGGTATTGCCGCAGAGATGGGAAAACATGATTCAGGTTTTCACTCACATGATAGGGGGCAGTTACTGTTTACTCAATCGGGTTGTATGAGAATTACTTTAGCCTCTCGTGTATCTGTTTTGCCACCCATGAGAATTGCTTGGATCCCGCCAAAACTGGAACATCGAGTCGAGATGTATGCGGCTGTAGGTTATCGTTCAGTTTATATTGCTGATAAATTTCATCATCGTTTCCCAACTGAAAGCGAAATACTGACTATTTCACCTTTACTTAGAGAGATATTAGAGCGTATTGCTATTGCTGATTTTGACACCCAGTGGGAAGTAGGGCGTTATGCAAATTTATTAGCTGTTTTTTTAGATGAAATTCAGCAAGCTAAACGTCAACCTAATCATTTATCAATGCCCAATGATAGACGGTTAAGAAAATTATCTTTCGATGAATTACCTCCGCCACTACAAGAATTAGCGCAATATATTGGCGCTAGTGAAAAAACCATTACTCGATTATTTTATAAAGAAACAGGATTAAGCTATCAACAATGGCGTCAGCAATGGCGATTAATGAAAGCGATAGAGCTATTAGCCACACATCATCGTTATTTAGAAATTAGTCAATTATTAGGGTTTGCCAGCGATAGTGCCTTTATCACTTTTTTTAAAAAAATGACCGGGCAAACACCACAAGAGTATTTAAGAAATTGATCCATACTAATAGCATTAAGCCCCGCAAAAACGGGGCTTAGCCAGTCAATAAATCGTGTTTAAATCGATTTATTTATTTTTAAGTTCGCTATGGAATTTACGCTCGTTATAACCAGTATATAACTGACGAGGACGTGCAATTTTCAGTCCATCTTCATGCATTTCATTCCAGTGAGCAATCCAACCGATAGTACGTGCAATAGCGAAAATGACCGTAAACATATTTGATGGAATACCTAGCGCTTTTAGAATAATACCTGAGTAGAAATCGACGTTAGGATAGAGTTTTTTCTCAATAAAATACGGGTCATTTAAGGCGATGCGTTCTAATTCCATTGCCACTTCAAGTAAACTGTCATTGAGATTCAGTTCTTTTAATACTTCGTGACAAGTTTCGCGCATGACTGTTGCACGCGGATCGTAGTTTTTATATACACGGTGACCAAAGCCCATTAAACGGAAAGAGTCATTCTTGTCTTTTGCGCGTTTAATAAATTCAGGAATATGTTCAACGGTTTTGATCTCTTCCAACATACGTAAACAAGCTTCGTTAGCACCACCATGAGCAGGTCCCCATAGTGAAGCAATACCCGCAGCAATACAGGCAAATGGATTTGCACCTGAAGAGCCTGCAGTACGTACAGTAGATGTTGAAGCATTTTGTTCATGGTCGGCATGAAGAATAAAGATCCTATCCATCGCACGTTCAAGAACTGGGTTAACCACGTACTCTTCACAAGGTGTGGCAAACATCATATGTAGGAAGTTACCTGCATAAGACAGATCGTTTCTTGGATAAACAAAAGGTTGTCCTATGGAGTACTTGTAACACATTGCGGCTACAGTAGGCATCTTAGACAGTAAACGATATGCTGTGATATCACGGTGAACTGGATTAGAGACATCAAGCGCATCATGGTAAAAGGCAGCTAAAGCTCCTGTCACACCACAAAGTACAGCCATCGGGTGTGAGTCACGACGGAAACCATGGAACAGGCGGGTGATTTGCTCATGGATCATGGTATGGCGAGTGACGGTTGTTTTAAATTTATCGTATTGCTCTTGGGTCGGTGCTTCGCCATAAAGCAGAATATAACATACTTCTAAGTAGGTTGACTCAGTAGCCAATTGCCCAATTGGGAAACCGCGGTGCAGTAAAATACCGTTATTACCGTCGATATAGGTAATTTTCGATTCACAAGATGCCGTTGAGGTAAAGCCTGGATCATAGGTGTAATAACCTTTGGAGCCGAGAGTACGAATATCAATGACTTTGGAACCGAGTGTAGGGGAGAGAACGTCCAAGTCCACAGAAGTTTCACCAATCGTTAACTTAGCTTTGTTATCAGCCATTTATAATCTCCTTAGCGCTTATTATGTCTCCTAACAAAGTCGAGGGTATCTTCATAAAGATGCACTTCGATAGTGAAACTATAGTTGATAAAAAGTACCTAGCGAGTTTTATTTTATGGCTTAACACGAGTAAAACCGTAGGTCTATAGTGTGTCACTTTTGTTAAGGAGCTTTTGATGTTATGTTTTTTAGGTGCTTTTTTATGCAAGGCACTTAGAATGTGTTCTGCTTACACTTTTACATAAGTTTTCGATTTCTGGAAGCGTGTTTGCGCACAAAAAAAACATAAACATTAAAAATATGCACTAAATGTAAGAAAAATGTTGTACATGTGTCAAAAATGATAACGATTATTACATTGGATGTTTGAAAAAGTGATCCCTCTCACTGTTCGAACCAAATGTCTAGCACACAAGTTGTGTGGTAATTGTAATAAGTTTGTGAAGCACTTATACTGCGCCCAGGTCTCCGGAACCTTTGTTGTATGGAGAACCAGCGTAACGAATCCACAATTTTTGTAAAATAGACGGATTTAACATTTTACTTAAAGTGTGCCTTTGTACCCCATTCGCTGCTTAATTTCCATCCAGGTCCGGAGGAAGGAAAAATTATAAAAGCTGTGTGGGCATAAATTGTGAAAAAACAAAGACCTGTCAATCTGGATTTACAGACGATACAGTTTCCACTCCCTGCTATCGCATCGATCTTGCATCGTGTCTCAGGGGTTATCATGTTAGTCGCAGTTGGTATTTTACTGTGGTTACTTGGCACCTCTCTCTCATCTCCCGAAGGTTTTCAGCAAGCCGCTGATATCATGACTGGCTTCTTCGCGAAGTTTATTTTATGGGGCATCCTAACAGCATTGGCATACCACATTTGTGGTGGTATTCGTCATATGTTAATGGACTTCGGCTTTATTGATGAAACATTGGTTGTTGGTCGTCGTTCTGCGGCAATTTCAATGATTATTACCGTTATTTTATCAATATTGGCGGGGGTATTAGTATGGTAAGTAATTCTTCTACTTTAGGCCGTACAGGCATACAGGATTGGTTATTCCTACGTGCAACTGCCATCATTATTTTCTTATATGTTTTATATTTTGTTGGTTTTGTTGCAACAACTGATATTACCTATGAAGTTTGGCGTGGATTCTTTAGCTCCTCTCTAACCAAAGTTTTTACCCTATTAACGCTACTTTCTATTCTAATTCATGCATGGATTGGTATGTGGCAAGTGTTAACGGACTATATTAAGCCAATAGCATTACGTTTGACGTTACAACTTATTATTGTCGTTGCGCTGTTGGTTTATCTTATTTATGGAACAATTGTGGTGTGGGGTGTGTAATGAATCTGCCAGTTAGAGAATTTGACGCAGTTGTAATTGGTGCTGGTGGTGCAGGTATGCGCGCCGCTTTACAGATTTCTCAAATGGGTCTGTCATGTGCACTAATCTCAAAAGTTTTTCCTACTCGTTCTCATACTGTTTCCGCTCAAGGTGGTATTACAGTTGCTTTAGGCAATACCCATGAGGATAACTGGGAATGGCATATGTACGATACTGTTAAAGGTTCCGACTATATCGGTGACCAAGATGCTATCGAATATATGTGTAAAACCGGTCCAGAAGCTATTTTAGAGCTGGAACATATGGGACTTCCTTTCTCTCGTCTTGATGATGGACGGATATACCAACGCCCATTTGGTGGTCAGTCGAAAAATTTTGGTGGTGAACAAGCTGCCCGTACTGCTGCCGCTGCTGACCGTACAGGCCATGCACTATTACATACTTTGTATCAACAAAATTTAAAAAATCATACCACTATCTTTTCTGAATGGTATTCGCTGGATTTAGTTAAAAACCAAGACGGTGATGTTGTTGGTTGTACCGCTATTTGCATTGAAACAGGTGAAGTTGTTTATTTTAAAGCCAATGCCACCATTTTAGCGACAGGTGGTGCGGGGCGTATTTACCAATCAACAACTAATGCGCATATCAATACGGGTGATGGTGTTGGTATGGCAGTTCGTGCGGGTGTGCCTTTACAAGATATGGAAATGTGGCAATTCCACCCAACAGGTATCGCAGGGGCTGGGGTGTTAGTGACGGAAGGTTGCCGTGGTGAAGGTGGCTATTTACTGAATAAAGACGGTGAACGCTTTATGGAACGTTATGCACCAAATGCTAAAGACTTAGCAGGTCGTGACGTAGTTGCACGTTCTATTATGATTGAAATCCGTGAAGGCCGTGGTTGCGATGGACCATGGGGACCTCATGCCAAACTGAAACTCGACCACTTAGGTAAAGAAGTTCTGGAATCTCGTCTACCGGGTATCCTTGATCTCTCTCGTACCTTTGCTCATGTTGACCCAGTTAAAGAACCTATTCCGGTTATTCCTACTTGTCACTATATGATGGGGGGGATCCCAACTAAAGTTACCGGACAAGCTATTCGCATGAATGAAAAAGGCGAAGATGAAGTGATCCCAGGATTATTTGCTGTGGGTGAAATTGCTTGTGTATCTGTCCATGGTGCTAACCGATTAGGTGGTAACTCACTGCTTGACCTTGTGGTATTTGGTCGTTCTGCGGGTGTTCACTTAAAAGAGTCTTTGATGGAGCAGGGCACGATGCGTGATGCCAGCGATTCTGATGTTGAAGCTGCATTAACACGCTTACATCGTTGGGAAAATAATCGTTCAGGCGAAGATCCGGTTGAGATCCGTAAAGCATTACAATCTTGTATGCAACATAACTTCTCGGTCTTCCGTGAAGGGGATGCAATGGCGAAGGGCTTAGAAGAGCTGAAAGTGATCCGTGAACGCCTGCAAAATGCCCGACTCGATGATAATTCAAGTGAATTTAATACACAGCGTATTGAATGCTTAGAGTTAGATAACTTGATGGAAACAGCTTATGCCACAGCGGTATCTGCTAATTTCCGTACGGAAAGTCGTGGTGCACATAGCCGTTTCGATTTCCCTGATCGTGATGATGAAAACTGGTTATGCCATACATTATATCAACCGCAAACCGAAACAATGACACGACGTAAAGTCAATATGCAGCCGAAACTGCGTGAGGCTTTCCCTCCAAAAGTGCGTACATATTAATTAGCGGTGTTATTGAAGTTGCGGAGACTGAATTATGAAACTTGAATTTTCAATTTATCGTTATAATCCCGACGTTGATAATGCGCCGCGTATGCAAGATTACACGCTTGAAGTACCCGAAGGGCGTGACATGATGTTGCTAGATGCATTAATTCAATTAAAGGAAAAAGATCCTACATTATCATTCCGTCGTTCTTGCCGTGAAGGTGTATGTGGCTCCGATGGAGTGAACATGAATGGTAAAAATGGTTTGGCATGTATCACACCTATTTCATCTTTACAGAAAGGAAGTAAGAAAATTGTGATCAGACCGTTACCAGGTCTACCGGTTATTCGTGATTTAATAGTGGATATGACTCAATTCTATACGCAGTACGAGAAGATCCGTCCATATGTGATTAACGACGACAAAAATCCTCCGGCTCGTGAGAATCTACAGTCACCAGAACAACGTGAAAAACTTGACGGACTTTATGAGTGTATTCTTTGTGCTTGTTGTTCAACATCTTGCCCGTCATTCTGGTGGAATCCAGATAAGTTTATCGGACCTGCTGGACTGTTAGCAGCGTATCGTTTCTTGATTGATAGTCGTGATACTGAAACAGAATCTCGTCTTGATGATTTAAGTGATGCGTTTAGTGTATTCCGTTGTCACGGTATTATGAACTGTGTCAGCGTATGTCCAAAAGGGTTAAATCCGACTAAAGCAATTGGTCATATTAAATCAATGTTGCTAAAACATAGTGCATAAATTAATAACCGCCCTAAAATAGTTAGGGCGGTTAATGAAAAAATTAAGTTAGACGTTTGCAATAAGTAGTCTGTGTATTTGTATAAGTTTGTCTTGATAGCGGTTTTTGGAGGCACCTTTAAACACTGTTAGACAGTTTTTAAAGGTTCCTTGAGAGTGAAAAACTCCAATATTTTAAGAACCTGCGAGATAGCGGGTCATAAGAGAACCTTGCAATCGACACCGTTTAATAACGGTACTAGTTATCCACGGCGAACTAAAGCTGTATAGCTTAAGGGATCATAATGCAGAACGGCGCAATGAAGGACTGGCTAGATTCCACATTTCTAGCAGGAGAGAATCAGTCTTACATAGAAGAAATCTATGAAGATTACCTAACTGACCCAAACTCTGTTGACGAAAGTTGGAGAGAAATCTTTCAACAACTACCCGTAAGTCAAGGCGCAGAACAGTCGCATTCTCAAACCCGCGACTACTTCAGACGCCTCGCAAAAGAATCCACTCGATATCATACCTCGGTAAGCGATCCTGCAATGGACTCAAAACAAGTTAAAGTTTTGCAGCTCATTAATGCGTTTCGTTTTCGTGGTCACCAAAATGCTAATCTCGATCCGCTTGGTTTATGGAAAAGAGAATCTGTTCCAGATTTAGATCCTGCTTTCCATAATCTCACCAAAGAAGATTTTGAAGAAACCTTTAATGTTGGTTCTTTTGCTATCGGCAAAGAAACCATGAAACTCGGTGATATCTATGAAGCACTGAAACGTATTTACTGCGGTTCTATCGGTGCTGAATATATGCATATTACCAATACAGAAGAAAAACGTTGGATCCAACAACGTTTAGAATCTGTCAATGTTGCAGACCAATTTACTAAAGAAGAAAAAATTCGCTTTTTAGCAGAACTGACTGCAGCTGAAGGGTTAGAACGTTACTTAGGGGCTAAATTCCCAGGAGCAAAACGTTTCTCTTTAGAAGGTGGGGATGCTCTGATCCCAATGTTAAAAGACTTAATTCGTCATGCAGGGAAACAAGATACCCGTGAAGTGGTACTTGGCATGGCTCACCGCGGGCGTTTAAACGTTCTGGTTAATATTTTAGGGAAAAAACCGGCAGATTTATTTGATGAATTTGCGGGTATACACAAAGAGCATTTGGGAACTGGTGACGTTAAATATCACCAAGGCTTTTCATCTGATTTTGCAACAGAAGGTGCTCAAGTTCACCTTGCTTTAGCCTTTAACCCATCTCACTTAGAAATTGTGAGTCCGGTTGTTATCGGTTCTGTCCGTGCTCGTCGTGACCGCTTAGATGAAGCGCGCAGTAATATGGTTCTTCCGATCACCATTCATGGTGACGCAGCAGTGACAGGGCAAGGTGTTGTTCAAGAAACACTGAACATGTCACAAGCTCGCGGTTATGAAGTTGGTGGTACGGTTCGTATTGTTATTAATAACCAAGTTGGTTTTACCACATCAAATCCTAAAGATGCCCGTTCAACAGAATACTGCACTGATATTGTGAAAATGGTTCAAGCACCTATTTTCCATGTAAATGCAGATGATCCTGAAGCGGTAGCTTTCGTCACCCGTTTAGCGTTGGATTTCCGTAATACCTTTAAGCGTGATGTGATGATTGACCTTGTTTGTTATCGTCGTCATGGACATAACGAGGCGGATGAGCCAAATGCAACTCAGCCATTGATGTATCAAAAAATCAAAAAACATCCAACACCTCGTAAGATCTATGCTGATAAGTTAGTAGAGCAAGGTTTAATCGAAGCTAATGATGTTACTGAGTTAGTGAATCTCTATCGTGATGCTCTCGATCGTGGTGATTGTGTCGTTGAAGAGTATCGTCCTATGGGGCTACATTCTTATACATGGGAACCTTACTTAAACCATGAATGGAATGAAGAGTATCCGCATAAAGTCGAAAAATCACGCTTACAAGATTTAGCGCGCCGAGTTAGCACAGTACCTTCTGAAATCGCAATGCAATCTCGCGTCGAGAAAATTTATGCCGATCGTGCTGTTATGGCTGAAGGCGAAAAATTACTCGATTGGGGGGCGGCTGAAACCTTAGCGTATGCCACTTTAGTGGATCAAGGTATTACTATTCGCCTCTCTGGTGAAGATGCAGGCCGTGGCACATTCTTCCATCGTCACGCGGTTATTCACAATCAAACCAATGGTTCAGTTTATGTACCATTAGCCAATATTCATAACGCCCAAGGTCAATTTAATGTTTGGGATTCTGTCTTAACAGAAGAAGCGGTATTAGCATTTGAATATGGTTATGCCACTACTGAGCCTCGCGGGCTGACTATTTGGGAAGCGCAATTTGGTGACTTTGCTAACGTAGCACAAGTGGTTATCGACCAATTTATTAGCTCTGGTGAGCAAAAATGGGGTCGTATGTGTGGCTTAGTCATGCTGTTACCTCATGGTTATGAAGGTCAAGGTCCAGAGCACTCATCTGCACGTTTGGAACGCTATCTGCAATTATGTGCAGAGCAAAACATGCAAGTTTGTGTGCCCTCCACACCAGCGCAGGTTTACCATATGTTACGTCGCCAAGCGTTACGTGGCATGCGTCGCCCATTAATCGTTATGTCACCTAAATCACTGTTACGTCATCCATTAGCGGTATCGAGCTTAGATGAATTAGCGGATGGTAAATTCTTACCTGTAATTGGTGAGTTAGATGAATTAAATCCAGCGGATGTGAAACGTGTCGTGATGTGTTCAGGGAAAGTTTACTACGATTTATTAGAACAACGTCGTGCTAATGGGCAAACAGATGTTGCGATTATTCGTATTGAACAGCTATATCCATTCCCTCATGATGATATGGCACAGATTTTGGCACCTTATGCTCATGTGAAAGATTTTATTTGGTGTCAAGAAGAACCGCTAAATCAGGGCGCTTGGTATTGTAGTCAGCATAACTTCCGTGATGCTATTCCTACTGGCGCAACATTACGTTATGCAGGTCGTCCTGCATCAGCTTCTCCAGCTGTTGGTTATACCTCTGTTCATCAGGAGCAACAAAAAGCTCTGGTTGAAGATGCACTGAAAGTTGAATAAATAAGGATAGAAAATGAGTAGTGTAGATATTCTAGTACCGGATCTCCCTGAATCAGTTGCTGACGCGACAGTCGCAACTTGGCATAAAAAACCTGGTGATAGCATTCAACGCGATGAAGTGCTGGTTGAAATTGAAACAGATAAAGTTGTGTTAGAAGTACCGGCGAGTGAAGCTGGGGTGCTGGATAGCATTCTTGAAGAAGAAGGCGCTACGGTAGGTTCACGTCAATTATTAGGACGTATTCGTCTTGGTGATAGCACTGGTATTCCTGCGGATGTGAAACCTGCACAAGATACGACGCCTGCGCAACGTCAAAGTGCAGATATTGTTGCGAAAGAAAGCAATGATGCTCTTAGCCCGACAGCACGTCGTTTAGTCGCTGAACACGATATTAATCCAGCAGATGTAAAAGGCAGTGGTGTTGGTGGACGCTTAACTCGTCAAGATATTGAAAGCCATGTTGCTAATAATAAATCAGCAACAGCGGCCACCGCTGAAGTTTCTCAAGCTCCATTATCGCATCGTAGTGAGAAACGTGTACCAATGACACGTTTACGCAAACGTGTTGCAGAGCGTTTATTAGAAGCGAAAAATACTACCGCCATGTTGACAACGTTTAACGAAATCAACATGCAGCCTATTAAAAATTTACGTGCGCAATATGGTGAAGCATTCGAAAAACGCCACGGTGTACGTTTAGGCTTTATGTCTTTCTACATTAAAGCGGTAGTTGAAGCGTTAAAACGTTATCCAGAAGTCAATGCGTCTATTGATGGTACTGATGTGGTTTACCACAACTATTTTGATATCAGTATTGCCGTATCAACACCGCGTGGTCTGGTAACACCGGTATTACGTGATGCAGATGCGATGAGCATGGCGGATATTGAGAAAAATATCAAAGCATTAGCAGTGAAAGGTCGTGATGGTAAATTAACCGTTGAAGATTTAACAGGCGGTAATTTTACTATTACTAACGGTGGTGTTTTTGGCTCATTAATGTCAACACCGATTATCAACCCACCACAAAGTGCTATTTTGGGTATGCATGCGATTAAAGATCGCCCAATGGCAGTTGATGGTCAGGTTGTTATTCTACCTATGATGTATCTAGCACTTTCTTATGACCATCGTTTAATTGATGGCCGTGAGTCTGTCGGTTTCTTAGTGACCGTTAAAGAAATGCTAGAAGATCCTGCCCGTTTATTACTGGATGTGTAGGTAATAAATATCGCTTTTAGGCAGGAGATGCTCCTCCTGCCTCTACAGCAACATACACAAGCATCAAAGAAGTACAGTGTGTTCGTGAAGCCAGATTTTTCTGGCTTATAGTCAAAAAAATAAGAAAGTCCGACTTTCAACAAGATTATGGATAGAACATCATGAATTTACACGAGTATCAGGCAAAACAGCTTTTCTCACGGTATGGATTACCAGCACCTGCTGGTTTCGCCTGCTCCACGCCGCGCGAGGCAGAAGAAGCTGCATCAAAAATTGGCCAAGGCCCTTGGGTTGTTAAATGTCAAGTTCACGCGGGTGGACGTGGTAAAGCGGGTGGCGTAAAAGTCGTCAACTCAAAAGAAGAGATCCGCGCATTTGCTGAACAATGGTTAGGCAAACGTTTAGTAACTTATCAAACAGATGCTAATGGCCAACCAGTAACGCAAATCTTGGTTGAAGCGGCAACAGATATTGCTAAAGAACTTTATCTTGGTGCTGTTGTTGACCGTGGTACCCGTCGTGTTGTCTTTATGGCTTCCACTGAAGGTGGCGTTGAAATTGAAAAAGTGGCGGAAGAAACGCCAGAGCTTATTCATCGTGCCATTATTGATCCGCTGACAGGACCTATGCCTTATCAGGGACGAGAATTAGCCTTCAAACTCGGTTTAAAAGGCAAACAAGTTAGTCAATTTGCTAAAATATTTATGGGATTAGCGACGATCTTCTTAGAGCGTGATTTAGCGCTTATTGAGATCAACCCATTGGTGATCACCAAAGATGATGATTTGATTTGTCTTGATGGTAAATTAGGTGTGGACAGTAATGCGTTATTCCGTCAACCGGAAATGCGTGAAATGCATGATCCATCACAAGAAGATCCACGTGAAGCGCAAGCGGCACAATGGGAATTAAATTATGTAGCACTCGATGGCAATATCGGTTGTATGGTTAATGGCGCTGGTTTAGCTATGGGAACCATGGATATCGTTAAACTGCATGGCGGTGAACCTGCTAACTTCCTTGATGTTGGGGGAGGGGCAACCAAAGAGCGTGTTACAGAAGCATTTAAGATTATTTTGTCAGATGAAAATGTCAGTGCTGTATTAGTCAACATTTTCGGTGGCATTGTACGTTGTGACCTTATTGCAGACGGTATTATTGGTGCAGTTGAAGAAGTCGGTGTTAACGTACCAGTTGTTGTTCGTCTTGAAGGAAACAATGCAGAGTTAGGCACTAAAAAATTAGCAGATAGCGGTTTAAATATTATTGCTGCTAAGAGCTTAACGGATGCCGCTAAACAAGTTGTTGCAGCAGCGGAGGCAAAATAATGTCTATTTTAATCGATAAAAACACTAAAGTTATTTGCCAAGGTTTCACTGGAAGCCAAGGAACTTTCCACTCCGAACAAGCTATTGCTTACGGTACTCAAATGGTGGGTGGTGTTACACCGGGTAAAGGTGGTACAACACATTTAGGCTTACCAGTATTTAATACTGTACGTGAAGCAGTGGAAGCAACGGGGGCGACGGCGACGGTTATTTATGTACCAGCACCATTTTGCAAAGACTCTATTTTAGAAGCTATTGATGCAGGTATTAAACTAATTATTACAATTACAGAAGGTATTCCTACGCTGGATATGCTGACTGTAAAAGTAAAATTAGATGAAGCTGGTGTTCGCATGATTGGCCCTAACTGTCCGGGGGTTATCACTCCAGGTGAGTGCAAAATTGGTATTATGCCTGGTCACATTCACTTACCTGGCAAAGTAGGTATTGTCTCTCGTTCAGGTACCTTAACTTATGAAGCAGTAAAACAAACTACTGACGTTGGTTTAGGTCAATCAACCTGTGTTGGTATCGGTGGTGACCCAATTCCGGGATCGAACTTTATTGATATTCTGAAGCTATTCCAAGAAGATCCGCAAACAGAAGCAATTGTTATGATTGGTGAAATTGGTGGTACAGCAGAAGAAGAAGCAGCTGCTTATATCAAAGATCACGTTACCAAACCTGTTGTAGGCTATATTGCTGGTGTTACAGCACCTAAAGGTAAGCGTATGGGGCATGCTGGCGCCATTATTGCGGGTGGTAAAGGTACTGCTGACGAGAAATTTGCCGCATTAGAAGCCGCTGGCGTTAAAACAGTACGTAGTTTAGCTGATATCGGTGATGCTGTTAAATCGCTATTAAATAAGTAACATTTTTGTTAATCATCTCTAGTTAAAACTACATATCATGCCAATCTCTGATCAAACTGGAGATTGGCATTTTTTATTGTTCTATTTTATGGCGCCTTTAGGTGCTATCAGCAAGTAGTCACGTGTATTTTTGTTTGATTTTATCTCATCTTATTGTTTTTAAATATATTTTTATTTTATTTTTTTGTGTTAAATAGTGGTTTAAACACAGCAATAACGAAAATATGGCGCTAAACAAGAATACCTGAGCCCTGGTTTGCTAAAAAATGCGGAATTTGTTTTACTCAGCCTAACTGATATGAAGAGTAGGGGAAGGCAAAAAAAGGGATACTTTTAGTATAATTTTTATTCATTAATACTATGTGTATAAGATTTACTATAGTTAATTTATATTGTTTAACGATACCTTATTAGCAGATACCCCCCCTCAATTATTATCATTTGTTAGTATTATTGGAAGGGCACAATCTTGCCCTATTGCAGTATGGTGAAGGTTTCATAGTAAAAAATGTATTATAGATACAATAATGCTCGAAAGAGAAGTTTAATGAGTAGCAGAGTAACCATGCTAAAAAACCGACCTTCTAAAATAACATTAAACTATCAACTATCAGCTAAACTTTAGAGATAAAGCTTACAAATAATCATTCTTCAATACAGTTATGCCATTTTGCTACCCATATTTAAAAATGAGGAAATTGTATCTTTTTGTTTTGTAAGTAAATATTATTTATTTTTATGGCTTAAGGTATGATTGCTATAGAGTGCATGAGTTATTTCTATTCAACGGATAGATACATTATTTATCCTAAATTAAACTTTGTATTAAAAAAAGATTATCATTATAAGAGTTTATTTATATTTTAGGTTCGCTCGATAAAACTAAATTAAAAAAGATAAAAAATTAAAAATTTATTTTCAACTTATTAATTAATAGATTATTTTTTTTAAATATCTCTTTTTTACCTGAAAAAAAATGTTTTTAATATTAGAATTAATGAAATACAGCTAAATATGACTATTTAAATGTATTTATGAAAATAAAAAGTTAATTTTATTATGGAAATTAATGGGAGGTAAATTATACTTAAAAATAAAACCAACAGTAAATTAACATTACGGTAACCATTGGGTAATTTATTCGCAACTAGTTAACATTAAAGTGTTTTTTTGATGTGGGTCAAGTTATTAATTGTGGAAAAATTTTCTAAATATGCTTAAATTGGCACACGATCAAATATGCTGTTACTAACCTAAAAGTCGTATTGTTGACCTAAGCTCAGAATTCAAATCTGGGTCACGCAAAATATATTTATTATATGTAAATATAGGCGTACTATTTGTAAGGTATTGTGTTTTTGGTCTTTAATATTCGTTGTTGTTTTTAGAGGCATTTATTGCTGGTAGTTATGAGGCTTTATTTATTAATTAAAGTCGGGTTGCCGCAAGTCGGTGTCTTCCTGCTAGGAGCAAGGAGTCAAGATGTTTGATATTGTCGAACTGTCACGGTTACAGTTTGCCTTAACAGCGATGTATCACTTCCTGTTTGTCCCATTAACGCTCGGTATGGCGTTTATGCTGGCAATCATGGAAACGATATATGTCCTGTCAGGTAAACAAGTTTACAAAGATATGACAAAGTTCTGGGGTAAGTTATTCGGTATTAACTTTGCTCTGGGTGTCGCAACTGGTTTGACCATGGAGTTCCAATTTGGTACTAACTGGTCATATTTCTCTCATTACGTTGGTGATATCTTCGGTGCACCTTTAGCAATCGAAGGTCTGATGGCATTCTTCTTAGAATCAACTTTCGTCGGATTATTCTTCTTCGGTTGGGATCGTTTAGGCAAGAAGCAACACTTAATGGTAACTTGGTTAGTTGCCTTTGGTTCTAACTTCTCTGCGCTGTGGATCTTAGTCGCAAATGGTTGGATGCAAAACCCTGTTGCTGCAGACTTCAACTTTGAAACCATGCGAATGGAAATGTTGAGTTTTGCTGATCTGGTCTTAAACCCAGTTGCTCAGGTGAAATTTGTTCACACCGTTGCTGCAGGTTACTGTACTGGTGCATTCTTTGTTTTAGGTATCAGCTCTTACTACCTACTCAAAGGTCGTGACATCGGTTTTGCAAAACGTTCTTTCGCTGTTGCGGCAACCTTTGGTATCGCTGCGGTATTATCTGTTATCGTACTGGGTGATGAATCTGGTTATGAAATGGGTGACGTACAAAAAACCAAATTGGCTGCTATTGAAGGTGAGTGGCATACAGAGCCAGCACCAGCTTCCTTTAACTTGATTGCATTCCCTAATCAAGAAAAAATGGAAAACACGTTTGCTCTACAAATTCCATATGTCATGGGTATTATAGCAACACGTTCTTTTGATACGCCGGTATTAGGTCTGCATGATCTGATGAGCCAGCATGAAGTGCGTATTCGTAATGGTATGAAAGCGTATGACCTGTTAACTGAACTACGTTCAGGTAACACTGATCCTGCCGTACGAGCTGCATTTAATGAGTCTAAAAAAGACTTAGGCTACGGTCTATTATTGAAGCGTTATACTGAAAATGTTTCTGATGCAACTGAAGAGCAAATTAAGTCAGCTGTAAAAGATTCTATTCCTAACGTCGCACCACTTTTCTGGTCATTCCGTATCATGGTCGCGGCCGGCTTCTTGATGTTACTGGTTGTTGCGATCTCCTTCTGGACTGTTCTGTCTAACCGTATCGGTAACTACAAATGGTTACTGCGTGCTGCGCTATTTAGTATTCCATTACCATGGATTGCTGTTGAAGCGGGCTGGTTTGTTGCAGAATATGGACGTCAACCATGGGCGATTGGTGAAATCTTGCCTACGGCTGTAGCAACTTCTTCACTGACACAGGCTGATATTCTCGTTTCTATGGGACTTATCTGCGGTCTGTATACTCTGTTCCTCGTTGCCGAAATGTTCCTGATGTTCAAATTTGGTCGCCTTGGCCCAAGTAGTCTGAAAACGGGTCGCTATCACTTTGAACAGAAGACAGCTTCTTCTGCACAAAGTAAGTAACACAGGAGTCCACTATGTTTGATTATGAAGTATTGCGGTTTGTTTGGTGGCTACTGATTGGTATCTTACTGATCGGCTTTGCGGTCACCGATGGTTTTGATATGGGTGTTGGTGTGTTATTGCGCGTCATTGCAAAAGATGACACAGAACGCCGTATTTTAATTAACTCTGTTGCACCTCACTGGGATGGTAACCAAGTTTGGTTAATCACTGCCGGTGGTGCATTATTCGCTGCATGGCCTATGGTATATGCTGCGGCATTTTCTGGTTTCTATTTTGGTATGATCTTCGTACTGGCGGCATTATTCTTCCGTCCAGTAGGTTTTGACTACCGTTCTAAATTAGAATCACCAAAATGGCGTGGTATGTGGGATTGGGGTATCTTTATTGGTAGCTTTGTTCCACCATTAGTTATCGGTGTTGCTTTTGGTAACCTGTTACAAGGTGTTCCATTAGAAGTCGATAGCATGCAACGTGTATCTTATAATGGTACAACTAACGCACTAATTAACCTGTTAAGCCTATTAAACCCATATGGTTTATTAGCTGGTGTTATTAGCTTAATGATGATTGTGGCACAGGGTGCTAGCTATCTTCAAATGCGTACTACCGGTGAGCTGCATGAGCGTACTCGTAAAGCAACTTACATTACCTCTTTAATCACTTTTATTGCTTTTGCATTAGCAGGCGTGTGGTTAATCTACGGTATTGATGGCTTTATTATCACTAGTGCGGTTGATACTGCGGGTCCTTCTTCTCCGTTGTTGAAAACAGTTTCTCACGAAGCTGGCGCTTGGATGACGAACTACAACAACTATCCTATTTTATGGATCTTACCGGCATTAGGTCTGTTAAGTCCTTTATTAGCGGTTGTTGCAACTAAAGCAAACAAAGGAGCTTGGGCATTCCTGTTCACTTCACTGACTATTGCTTGTGTTATCCTAACGTTTGGTGTAACCCTGTTCCCATTCATTATGCCATCAAGCACATTCCCTGATGTAAGCTTGACAATTTGGGATGCAACTTCAAGCCTGTTCACTTTACAAGTGATGACAGTAGTCGCGATTATCTTTGTACCTATCGTTCTCCTCTACACTATCTGGTGTTACTGGAAAATGCATGGTCGCCTCGATAAGAAATTTATCGAAGGCAATAATCATACTCTTTACTAAGGAGCATAGAGAATGTGGTATTTTGCATGGCTTCTCGGCACACTCTTCGCTTGTAGTATTGCGGTGATCGCAGGACTGGCTTATGAGCACGCTGAAGCGAAAAAAACTTCAGAAAGTGAAGAATAATGTTGGATAAAAGTTACCAACTACTTAACAAGGGCCCAATTAGGGCTCTTGTTTTAATCATGGCTCTAGCAATGGCATTTTGTGTTATGTGGGATCCGAGTCGATTCGCGGCTAATACAAGCTCATTAGCGATTTGGCAAGGAATATTACTGATTTGGGCTGTATGTGCAGGGGCAGTTTTTGGCTTAGCCTATCGTCCTAAACATGTCGTAGCGCAATATCTATTACATCCCATTCCCGCCATTATTATTTTAGTTGTAGGGCTATATTATTTCTTCTTCTAATCAAAATGCCTTATTTTAACCTCTAGTAAGTGGCGTAAAATAAGGCATTCACTTCTTGTATATGGGTTATGCAATATTCCCCCTCACCTTTTAGGGCATAGAATTAATTCTCTCTTTTAAAAAATCAATAAATAGACGGGTTTTTCTTGGCATATGTTCACCATGTGGAAAAATGACATTAATAGATTGATTTAATAAGGTAAGTTCAGGAATAGGGCTAACAAGTTCACCCTGTGTTATTTCTTGTTGAATGTACCACTCTGGTAATATAGTCATTCCCATTTGTTTGAGTGCCATCTGTTTTAATGCACTAATAGTATTCGTTTCGAAAAGTGCCATTGAGTGCAATTGTGAAAATAGTTGATTGATTTTATCTTGTTGGCTGAGTTTGCTATGGCGTAAATTGCTGTTTGCAAGATAGGGAACTGCCGCTAAATCTGCAATTTCTTGGATAGGATATTTTTTCAATAAATGTGGTGATACCACTAATTTGATTGTGTAATCTGCTAATTTGCGATAGCGATAATTACTGTCTTTTAATGCGCCAAGGCGTATCGCCAAATCTAACTTATGATTGATAAGATCATCAATAGAAGAATTGAATATATATTGCACTTTTAGTTGAGGGTGTAAACACATAAATTGATGTAAAAGTGGCAATATATAATGTTCACCAAATTCAGCCGTTGAAGTTAATCGTAAAGTTCCCTGTAAGTTTTGTTGTCCTAACCGTGCCTTATCTAATGTTTGCTCGAGTTGAATTAAAACTTGACGAAAATCTTGATAAAGGATTTCTCCCGTTTCAGTTAATGTGAAGCGCCGAGTATTCCGATTAAGAAGAGATACATTTAATTCCGTTTCTAATGCTTTAATATGAATACTCACCATTGATTTACTTAAGCGTAAATACTTTGCTGCTTGTGTAAAAGAGCCTGTATCTACTACGGCGATAAAAGAACGAATTCGGTCTATTTGATTTTGCATGATTGTTTACTCTGATTAAACAATAAGTTCTATTTTGTCAGATAGACGATATTCGTCAATCTTTCGTACCCTATAGGGCGGAGGATTGCTATGTCTTATCGTTATCAAATAGCCATTATTTTTTTACTGGGTTTTTTTATTGATTGTATAAATATTTTTATGTCGGCAATTGCATTACCAGCAATTGCAGCGGATATGAAGGTATCTATCGTCTCCATTACATGGGTATCAAATAGTTATATTTTAGGTTTAACACTGATTATTCCATTGAGTCACTGGTTATCTCAACGTTTTGGCGTGAGAGTATTAATGGTCAGCTCGATGTTGATATTTAGTGCTTCTGTGGCGTTAGTAGGCTATTCACACTCATTTTTTGAGCTGATTTTATGGCGTTTTATTCAAGGTCTTAGTGGTGGATTATTAATTCCCATCGGCCAAGCTCTAACATTTCAGTATTTTCAAGGGCATGAAAGAAGCAAAGTCTCAACTTTAATTATGGCTGTTGCTCTTATTGCACCTGCAATTTCTCCCACAATAGGTGGGTTTATCGTTGATGCTGTATCTTGGCGTTGGGTTTTTTATAGTAATGTGCCTTTTTCATTACTTACTGCGTTTTTGGCTTTTATTTGGGTAAAAGAGTCTAAATCACAAGAAAATATAATACCAGATCTTAAAGGGATCTTATTAATCAGTATTATTATCGTATCAGGGTTATGTGCATTATCTGCTTACGGTGAGTATCACTCTACACAATTAGCATTAGTCATCAGTTTTTTTGCTGCATTATTTTCTCTTCTTTATTATCGTCATTATAAACAGAGTTTATCACCGGTAATTAATCTAAATTTATTAAAAAATAGAAACTTATCACTTTCCATTTTTCTCTATTACTGTATTCCAGGTGTTTTTACTGGTGTAAATATTCTGGCGATTTTTTATTTACAACAATATCTCCATTTTTCGGGGCAGGGTACAGGCAGTTTTATGCTGCTATATGCTATAGGTGCATTTATTTCCATTATTGTTGGTGGTGCACTTTATAATAAATTGGGTATGAAGCGCTTAGCTATATTCGCTTTAATTCTGCACAGTATTGGTATTGTATTATTAGCATTAGTAAATAAAGAGAACGATCTGCCTTTATTAATACTGGCTTATTTAATGATGGGAATTGGTGGAGGGATCGGTGCAAATACAGCACAAACAACGGCCCTTTATGACTTTGATAAACAAAGGCTTATTCAAGCTAGTGTTATTTGGAATATAAATCGTCAAGTTGTATTTAGTGTTGGCGCGACACTTGTTGCAATGATCTTCAACACATTATCTCTTTTTGTATCGTCACAAATGGCTTATAGCACGACATTTTTTATCTGTGCAACCATAGGATTATTTCCGCTATTTCTTTTCATATTGTTAAAGCAAAAAACAAACTTACAGGAAACAAATCATGAGCATTAAAATAGACCCATTAATAGAAAGTGTGCAAGTGTTGCATAATGAGATTGAAACTGTTTTTACTCAAACCCCTATTGCTACACAGGCATTAAAAAATATAGAAATGTTACTTGCTAACACGTTTTCTATGATTGGTATAACAGGAAAGAAAATAAATTATGATGATGTAATGGCAATGTTTTCTCGTAATGCAGGGAAAAGGCCAGAATTGAGGATTGAAACAGATAGCTATAACATTATTTACCAATCTGAACATTGGGCAACGGTGAGCTATCGTGAAACGCATTATGAAAATAAGAAGATTCTCACCCGTCAATCTGTGGTGGTTTTGAGACGCACGTCTCTAGATTGTCAATGGCAGTGGTATTACTTGCATGAAACACCTGTATTAGATAATTGATTGATTTTAATAAAAAACCAGTAATAAGACTGGTTTTTTTATTGGTTGGGAAAAAGTTTGAATCAGAGTGCTAAACTATTAATTGTTAATTAGCAAGCATTTTAATGCTGAACTAATAAAAATATTTTTTCTATTCAGGCGCTAAAGCATATTGCGTGTTGCAAAGAAGAGTTTATGATTGGCGTCTGAAAACGGTGTTTTCTATTCTTTACGTTACTATGATTCCCTTAGAGGCACCTCTTAAGTATAGTTAACAAATCTATAGCTTAATTATTTATGGGATTACTCAAGGAATGTAAGGACGGAATTATGCGGTTTCTTTGGCCAGTTCGTGTCTATTACGAAGATACTGATGCCGGTGGTGTGGTCTATCATGCCAGTTATTTAAAATATTTTGAACGTGCAAGAACAGAATTACTCAGAGAAAAAGGTTTTTATCAGCATGATTTACGGGAGTATGATCATGTTGCGTTTGTTGTGCGTAAATTAACCATTGACTATATTGCGCCAGCACGGCTCGATGAGCTTCTGAAAGTAGAAAGTGAAATTACTACATTACGTGGTGCATCAATGACATTTTCTCAAAAGCTTATCAATCAAGATGGTGTGGTACTGTGTAGGGCAGATGTATTAGTTGTCTGCGTTGATTCATTAAAAATGAAGCCTGTAGGGCTTCCTAAGTCCATTATCGCGGAGTTTAAGTAGTGGCTGACATGAATGTTATCGATCTCTTTCTAAAAGCGGGGCTTTTAGTTAAGTTGATCATGTTGTTATTAATCGGATTTTCTATTGCCTCATGGGCGATCATTATTCAACGTACGAAAGTATTGAATGCAGCAGATCGTGAAGCGGCAGATTTTGAAGATAAATTCTGGTCAGGCACTGATTTGGCTCGTCTATATAAAGAAAGCCAAGCTCGTCGTGACGAGTTATCAGGGGCAGAACAAATTTTTCATTCTGGTTTTAAAGAGTTTGCACGACTACATCAAGCGAATGTTCATGCACCTGATGCCGTTGTTAATGGGGCTTCCCGTGCAATGCGTGTTTCATTTAATCGTGAATTAGAGTCCTTAGAAACGCATATTCCTTTTTTAGGTACGGTGGGGTCAATTAGTCCTTATATTGGCTTATTCGGTACGGTATGGGGGATTATGCATGCATTTATCGCTTTAGGTAGCGTTAAACAGGCAACTTTACAGATGGTGGCACCCGGTATTGCTGAAGCGTTGATTGCAACAGCCATTGGTTTATTTGCGGCCATCCCCGCAGTTATGGCTTATAACCGCTTTACGCAACGTGTAAATAAGTTGGAACAAAGTTACGATAACTTTATGGAAGAGTTCCTGACGATTTTACATCGCCAAGCTTTTGTCTCCGCAGAAAAGAAATAGTTAACGCAAAAGGAGAGAGCTGATGGCACGAGGTCGCAGTAGCCGCCGAGGCGTAAAATCAGAAATTAATATAGTACCTTTGCTTGATGTGTTATTGGTGCTTTTGCTGATTTTTATGGCAACAGCGCCAATTATTTCACAAAGTGTTGAGGTTGATCTTCCACAAGCAACAGAAACACAGACTGTTTCAACCAGTGATAACCCGCCTGTAATTGTCGAAGTTGCTGGAGTGGGGCAATATAATATCCGTGTTGAACAAGAGGTTTTAGAGCTTTTACCTCAAGAACAGATTATGGCTGAAGCAAAACGACAATTAGAAAAAAACCCGAAAGCGGTCTTTCTTATTGGTGGCGCTAAAGATGTTCCTTATGATGAGATAATTAAAGCACTCAACATGTTACGTCAAGCGGGTGTTAAGTCTGTCGGTTTAATGACTCAGCCTCTTTAGTAGGCTGAAATAAGTTTGGATAATAGCGTGGGAAAGAAGACGAAACCAATCCGAAGTAAATTGAGCGGTTCAGTTATCTTGTCTACTGTCTTGCATTTACTGATCATCGCTTTGCTTATCTGGGGATCGTTAACTCAGAAATGGAATTTAGGCGGTGGCGGTGGATCTGATGGGCAAGTTATTGATGCTATTATGGTTGACCCTAATGCGGTAGTACAAGAGTATAATCAGCAAAAGGCGCAACAAGCTAATGTCCAAAAAGCAGAACAAGAACGTAAAGCGCGGGCGCAGCAACAAGAAGAAGAGCTACGCCAACAACAAATTAAAGAACAAGAACGTTTAAAAGCATTAGAAGTGGAACGTTTGCAAGCAAAAGAGGCTGCAGAAGCTCAACGTCGTGAAGCGGCCACCGCCGCTGCTAAAGCGAAAGAAGAGCAAAAGCAGGCTGAAGAAGCTGCCGCACAAGCTAAAGCTGAACGCGATCGTATTTTAAAAGAGCAAGCTGATGCGAAAGCCAAAGCAGAGGCAGAAGCGAAGAAACAAGCAGAATTAGCAGCGAAACAGAAAGCAGAAGAAGCGAAGGCAAAAGCAGAAGCTGAGGCAAAAGCGAAGGCTGAAGCCGATGCTAAAGCGAAAGCAGAGGCTGATGCAAAAGCGAAAGCAGCCGCAGAAGCTAAAGCCAAAGCAGCAGCGGAAGCTAAAGCGAAAGCCGCTGCACAGCAACAAAGTAAAGCGGTTGATAGTCTACTCGATGGATTAGTTGCTCAAGGCGATAAACAATCGGGGGCTTCTGCAGCAGGTCAAGGTGGTGGTAATCGCTCTGGGGCAAATGCTGCGGGCATTGATCGCTATACTGGGCAAGTAAAAGTTGCCATCGAACAGAAGTTTTTTGATTCTGATTTATATAAAGGTCGTAAATGTGACCTTAAAATAAGTATTGCACCAGACGGTATGTTAGTAAGTGCAAAAGCGGTAGGTGGTGATCCGGCTTTATGCCAAGTTGCATTACAAGCGGCTAAAATGGCAACATTGCCTAAGCCACCGAAAGATATTTACGAACAAGTAAAATCACCAACAATTGAGTTTAAGCCATAAAACTGTCTGATAGTAGGAAAACATACATTAATTTATCTCTATTTTAGAATGTTATTGATGTGTTGTATGGTGTTGTTTAAAAGCGTTTGTTACTATTCTGTGCGTTATTGCGCAATAACCGCAATAATAAAAGGGAGACATGATGAAGCAGGCATTAAATGTTATTTTCGGACTTTTGATATTATGCGTTACAACGCTCGCTAATGCAGAAGTTCGCATTGAAATTACACAAGGGGTGAATACTGCACGCCCTATTGGTGTTGTTCCTTTTAAATGGGAAGGCACAGGTCAAATGCCAGAAGATATTGCTGGAGTGATTGCGGCTGATTTACGAAATAGTGGTAAATTTAACCCTATTGATATGAATCGTTTGCCTCAACAACCCGTTACCGCTTCTGAGGTTCAACCTGCACTCTGGACAGCATTAGGTATTGATTCAGTGGTTGTAGGGCGTGTTCAGCCCTCGGCAGATGGTCAATATGTTGTTAGCTATCAATTAGTTGATGTTGCTGGCTCTCCGGGAGCGGTTTTAGCGCAAAGTGAGTATAAAATCAGCAACAAATGGTTACGATATGCTGCTCATACCGCCAGTGATGAAATCTTTGAAAAATTAACTGGCATTCGTGGTGCGTTCCGTACCCGTATTGCTTATGTCGTTGTGACTAATGGTGGCGCTTATCCATATGAATTACGTGTATCTGACTATGATGGATTTAATCAAGATCGCGTTTATCGTTCATCACAGCCATTAATGTCACCCGCTTGGTCTCCCGATGGTGCTAAACTAGCATATGTTACATTTGAAAGTGGTCAATCTGCTTTAGTTGTACAGACATTAGCAACGGGGGAAGTGCGTCAAATCGCTTCTTTCCCTCGACATAATGGTGCACCTGCTTTTTCTCCAGATGGCTCTAAATTAGCCTTTGCACTGTCAAAAAGCGGTAGTCTAAATCTTTATGTAATGGATTTAGCCAGTGGCAATATGACACAGGTAACCAACGGTAGAAGTAATAATACAGAACCGACTTGGATGCCTGATGGACAGACTTTGGTCTATACTTCGGATCAAGGCGGACGTCCTCAAATTTATAAAATTAATATTAACGGAGGAACGCCAGAACGTATTACTTGGGAAGGAAAACAAAACCAAAATCCTGCAGTAAGTCCTGATGGTAGTTTCTTAGTTATGGTGAGTTCTGAAAGCGGTAGGCAACATATCGCTAAGCAGGATCTAGAAACGAATGCTGTTCAATATTTAACAGATACGTTTCTGGATGAAACGCCAAGCATCGCGCCTAACGGCACTATGGTTATTTATAGCTCTACTCAAGGCTTAGGAACCATTTTGCGACTAGTATCGACTGATGGACGTTTCAAAGCGCGTCTTCCGGCGACTGATGGTCAGGTTAAATCACCTGCCTGGTCTCCGTTTATGTGATGCATAAGAATTATGTATGGCAAACAAATAAAGGAACAATTAGAGATGCAATTAAACAAAGTGTTTAAAGGGTTGATGTTAGCATTACCACTCGTTGCTGTTGCAGCATGTAGCTCAAACAAAAACGACGATCAAACAGATACAAGCAACAATGTACCTGTTACTGAGCAAGGCCCTACTGCTGAAGAATTAGCACGTCAGCAATTAGAACAACTGAAACAAACTAACATTGTTTACTTCGGTTTTGATAAATATGACGTTACTTCAGAATATGCTCAACTGTTAGATGCTCACGCTGCATTCCTGCGTGCTAACCCTTCAGTACGCATTACTATCGAAGGTCATGCTGACGAACGTGGTACTCCAGAATACAACATCGCGTTAGGCGAACGTCGTGCAAACGCAGTTAAAATGTATCTGCAAGGTAAAGGCGTATCAGCTGATCAATTATCAATCGTATCTTACGGTAAAGAAAAACCTGCTGTACTGGGTCATGACGAAGCCGCTTATGCGAAAAACCGTCGTGCAGTACTGGTTTACTAAGAGAACGGCATGAACAACAGTAACTTCAGACCTTTATTGATGAGTCTGTTGTTACTGGTTGGCGTAGCGGCTCCTGTAGCCGCTATTGCCCAAGCGCCAATCAGTAATATCGGTTCAGGCTCTACTGATGAACGACTCGCCCAACTTGAGCGTATCTCTAATGCTCATAGTCAGCTTTTGACCCAATTACAGCAACAACTCGCAGATTCTCAACGCGATATTGATATGTTGCGTGGTCAAATTCAGGAAAATCAATACCAGTTAAACCAAGTTGTAGAGCGTCAACGTAATATCTATCAACAATTAGATAGCCTAAATGGTGGCAACTCAGCACCAACAACGGATGAGGCTTCAACGGGTGGCAATGTACCTTCAACATCTGATACAAGTACGAGTTCGTCGTCAACAGGTGATGAAAAAGCCGATTATAACGCGGCAATTGATATTGTATTGAATTCAAAAGATTACGATAAGGCAATTGTTGCATTAAACAACTTTATTAAAAGTTATCCGAAGTCTAGCTATCAATCAAATGCTCAATTTTGGTTGGGGCAAATGTATTATCTAAAAGGTAATAAAGATCAGGCTGCGAGTACTTTTGCTATTGTTGTGAAAAATTATCCAAAATCTCAAAAAGCAAGTGAGGCCTTTTATAAGATAGGGCTTATTATGCAAGAGAAAGGGCAAAAGGATAATGCGAAAGCTATTTATCAACAAGTGGTTAAGCAATATCCAAACAGTGCTGGTGCAAAATTAGCACAAAAGCAGTTAGCAGCACTATAATTATTGGCCCCGTAATGTGAATGTTACATTTTCGGGGTTAACTGATTGTTTTTTCAGCGTTTGAATGTTTTTTTGAAAAAAAACGTTGCACAATAACATTAAATCAGTATTATTACCCGCCGTTGCCACAGAGAATGTGGCGAGTTCGAAAAGGGTCGTTAGCTCAGTCGGTAGAGCAGTTGACTTTTAATCAATTGGTCGGGCGTTCGAGTCGCCCACGACCCACCATTTTCGAATTTACATACCATTTTATGAAATGGGTCGTTAGCTCAGTCGGTAGAGCAGTTGACTTTTAATCAATTGGTCGGGCGTTCGAGTCGCCCACGACCCACCATTTCAATATGCTTTTCTAGTCTTTTATCACACGCCATTCTCATTCTATCTAAAAATGCTCTCTATAACTCGTTTTTGTATTTATTACTCGAGTTACTCAAATAGAGGATGTAAATAGATAGCTTCTCCATTGCTGAAAAAACTATCTGATCTCACTTAAGTTGGATAATGACAAATAATGGAAGTGGTTATTTGGTAATATTCATTTTCAGTTAATAGTTCATTATCAATAAACCAATCGCTAATAAGTGTTTGAGCTTGTGTTGCCTTTTCTATCGATAAACCAAAACGCTTTGATGCATCAATAAAAAAAGCCATGATAATACTTAATGCAGCAGCTGCTTCATAAGGGGTACTCATAGCCAGTGTGCTTTCTAATGAACGTAATGAATAAAACTTAGGTAGCCACTCCCGTAAGTTTTTGCCTTGATACCAGACATCTTGTGTTGATGTTTGCAGAGCAACTTGCTCTAGTAAACGGATCAACCATTCCCTTATATCACTCATACGATATTCAGCGAACCAAAATTCATTACGTAAGATAGCTATAGCGATTTGTGTGGCTTCAAACCAAAACTCTTGAGCCAAGACATCAGCTTGCTCTATGGAAAGGGCAGGGGGAGTTACAGTGCTAATTTCTGGAAGTTGGTCACATAAACCTGTTTTATCAAGTAAAACACGATAGCCTCGTTGATAAACTGGACTTAGACCATTTTGTTTCATATTGATAATTCTTTCAGGCTCTGCCATTAAAATATCCATTTTTCGGCCTTGAGCTAATACGTGCAAATAGATTGGCCAGCGAATGCCGTTCGGATCTTCACATTCTGTTGCTAAAGAGACGAGGTGTTTACCAAATTGTGATAGCCAATGTTGGTTTTTTGTGAGCTCAGTCGCACCGTGACCAATAAGCTCTATATCAATATCAGAATAGCTGTCTATCTTCTTATTACGACCCACTGAGCCTGTTAATACCACAGCCTCAATTCGAGGATCAAGTAATGCAAAAGATAACATGCGATCGATTAAGCGGGTGATTGGCTCCATATTTCTCTCTAGTTGTTATAGTAGATAAAGTTATTTGTTGTAAGTATGAATAAAAAAATAGCATATTTATTATATAAAACACTTTTTGTTTTTTATGGTAAATAAATGGCATTTTGTTTAATATTTTAAACTAAGTGCTATCATTGATAGGAATGTATATATATCTTTATCACTTTGCAACAATGTCGCAATAACCCATATTTTATTTGTTTTTTCTATGATTAAGTCGGGGTTGTCAAATGGGTGTCATTAGTTGGTTTAGTATCAATAATATTTTAGTCAATATTCCATTAGGAAAAGAAGGCTATCCACTCTCATGGATTGAAGCTATAGGGACTATTGCTGGATTATTATGTATATGGCTTGCGAGCCAGGAAAAGATCATTAACTATTTATTTGGGTTAATTAATGTCACTTTATTCGCCATTATTTTTTTCCAGATCCAGTTATATGCCAGTCTACTGCTACAAATTTTCTTCTTTGCTGCCAATATTTATGGTTGGTATGCATGGAGTAGAGTGAATGATTTTGAACAAGCAGAATTGAAAATACGTTGGTTAAAGCCGGGCCAACAAATCGTATTAATCATTGTCTCCATTGCTGCCATTATTGCGCTAACGTTTAATATTGATACCGTTTTTGGCTATTTAGCGGTTATTGCTGTTGATATCTTAAATGTCTTCGGGGCAAATTTAGCCACACCTGTTATCGAGCCAGATGCTTATCCATTCTGGGATTCAACAATGACGGTACTCTCCATTGTGGCTATGATCTTAATGACACGCAAATTGGTAGAAAACTGGTTAATTTGGTCTGTTATTAATGTCATTAGTATTGTTATATTTTATAAACAGGGTGTTTATGCCATGTCTATTGAATATATCATCTTATTGGCTATCGCTATTAATGGCTCTCGTTTGTGGATCAAATCAGCAAAGCATTCAAATAAAAATAATTATCTCTCATAATAAAAAAGGCTGGTAGAGTTATATTTCTCTCCAGCCTTGCTATTCATTGTATTTATTCTTCTATTCTAGGCAATTTCAAATCATTATTTTACTTAATGGTGCTATTACTTGTTTTCGATGTTTTTGTTATCTACCGTCATGGGCTGTTTAGGCTCTTAAGGGTGTTTACAGAGAGAAAACGAATGGTTAGATTGAAGAAACAGAAATCATATTGACTAGATAATAATAGAGTGGAACACGGGAATGAATTACCAGAATGATGATCTTAAAATAACACAAATCAATGAACTTTTACCGCCAGTGGCATTATTGGAAAAGTTTCCAGCCACTGACAATGCGGCGTTTACAGTTCGTCATGCCCGTGAAGCTATTCATCAAATCCTTGCTGGAAAAGATGATCGCCTATTAGTGGTGATTGGGCCTTGCTCTATTCATGATCCTAACGCGGCACTGGAATATGCTCAGCGTTTAAATTTATTAAGAGAAGAGCTGAAAGATAAACTTGAAATTGTGATGCGAGTTTATTTTGAAAAACCACGTACCACAGTCGGTTGGAAAGGGCTGATAAATGATCCACATATGGACTGTACCTTTGATATTAATGAAGGATTACGCATTGCTCGTCGTTTGCTATTAACCATCAATGATAGTGGATTACCAACGGCTGGCGAGTTTTTAGATATGATAACCCCACAATATGTCGCTGATTTGATGAGTTGGGGAGCTATTGGTGCTCGAACAACAGAATCTCAAGTGCATAGAGAATTATCCTCCGGACTATCTTGTCCTGTTGGTTTTAAAAATGGCACCGATGGCACAATTAAAGTGGCGATTGATGCCATCAATGCTGCAGGCTCTCCACACTGTTTCTTATCGGTAACTAAATGGGGTCACTCAGCGATAGTTCGTACTGCAGGGAATAAAGATTGCCATATTATTTTACGGGGCGGTAAAGAGCCTAATTACAGTGCAGAACATGTTGCTACCGTAAAAGAAGGTCTGAAAAAAGCAGGATTACCCCAAAATGTTATGGTTGATTTTAGCCACGCCAATAGCTGTAAACAATTTAAGAAGCAAATGGAGGTTGGTGCCGATATTTGCCAACAAATTAGCGCAGGAGAAAAAGCTTTAATTGGTGTAATGGTTGAAAGTCATTTAGAAGAGGGCAATCAATCATTAGAAAGTGGTGAACCTTTGGTATACGGTAAAAGTGTCACAGATGCTTGTATTGGGTGGGATGATACAGAAACGTTATTACGCCAATTAGCCGATGCAGTCGCTACTCGTCGTAATAAATCATAATAGTCTGTTTTTATTAATAAAAATGCCACTCAAAAGTGGCATTTTTTTATCTAATTCAAAATAAAAGTAAAATTATTTTGCTTTACCTTGGTTAGCAACAGCCGCGGCTTTTGCTGCGATTTCTTCTGCATTACCTAAGTAGTAACGTTTGATTGGTTTCATATTTTCATCAAATTCGTAAACTAAAGGTACTGCTGTTGGGATATTCAGTTCAAGAATTTCTTCTTCACTCATATTGTCTAGGTATTTAACCAGAGCGCGCAGTGAGTTACCGTGAGCGGCAATAATCACTTTATCACCTGAAGCAACGCGAGGTTTAATCACTTCTTCCCAATATGGTGTTACACGGTCGATAGTTAACGCTAAGCTTTCTGTTAATGGCAGTTCAGCTTCAGTTAAAGATGCATAACGTGGATCTTTACCTGGGAAGCGATCATCATCTTTAGTTAACTCTGGTGGGGTAACCGCAAAACCACGACGCCATTGTTTAACTTGCTCGTCACCGTATTTTTCAGCTGTTTCAGCTTTGTTTAAGCCTTGTAATGCACCGTAGTGACGTTCGTTTAGTTTCCAGCTTTTCTCTACTGGCAGCCATTGTTGATCAACTTCATCAAGAATGTTCCACAGAGTGTGGATTGCACGTTTTAGTACAGAAGTATATGCGTAGTCAAAAGTAAAACCTTCAGCCTTCAGCAGTTTACCTGCTTCTTGCGCTTCATTACGGCCTTTATCTGACAATTCAACGTCAGTCCAGCCTGTAAAACGGTTTTCTTTGTTCCATACACTTTCACCGTGTCGAACTAGCACAAGCTTAGTTACTGCCATAGTTTAGACTCCTATAATTACTTTCTTAATATAAGTTTAAAATCAGGACTGCAATCATTATATGGATCATCAACAAGAACGCCAAACATAACTAACAAAACTAGGGGGATTATGTCAAAAATGACGATTGTTTGATGAAATATTACACAGTTATTACACCTTTTGCTTAATCGATCAAGCTATTAATTTAACGGGATCGGTGAAAAGAAACGAAAAGCCGATTCTGGATAATTATCAGTAAAAAATATGCTCTCTAAATCTATCGTTAAAATCATCGCCATCTATCGATAACAAATACCCTTTTCTTCAGTGTGATGATGTATCTTACCTTAAAAATAGCCTATATCTAGTTAACAGGGTTGTTGTTGGTAACGATAGATATCTCCTTCTTTAATAAAAATCAGTCGATGGGTAATACAGTGAGGTGCATCTTCTTGATGATGACTGACAAACAGTAGTTGAGTATTGCTATGGCTTATCATGATATCAATAAAGCGCTGTACTAATAGTCTATTGGTTGTATCTAATCCTTGTAGTGGTTCATCGAGGATCAATAATGTCGGGTGTTTAACCAATGCTCTTACAATTAATACTAGACGCTGTTGTCCCCATGAAAGTGAGTGAAAAGGATGGTTAGCGAGTGCAGTTAAACCAATTAGTGTTAGCCATTCATCCGCTAATTTTTGCTGTTTATCGGTAACGGCTTGATAAATACCAATAGAGTCATGAAAACCAGAAATAATCACATTTTTCACACTTGAAGAGACGCGATAGCTTTGATGTAAGGCATTACTAACATAACCAATATGGCGTTTGATCTCCCAAATGGTTTCACCACTGCCTCTTTTACGACCAAATAGTGTTAAATCATTGCTATAGCCTTGAGGATGATCTCCTGTGATTAAGCTTAATAAGGTCGATTTTCCTGCGCCATTAGGACCTAATATTTGCCAATGTTGTTGTGGTTTAACTTCCCAGGTTAAGTGATGGAGCACAGGTTTATCATTATAACTGACCACGCCATCCTTAAGTATAATAGGGGAAAGCGTTGGTGGTAAGGTAGGAACTGCATCAACGGAGTCTGAGGCGGGTAAGATCAGATTTTCAAGTGTTTCACTGTGAGATAATTGCGCAATTACTGAGTCTGATAAAATATCACTTTTTTTACCTTGTGCCACGAGTTTACAGTCAATCAATAAGCCAGCATTTTGCACAAAATCAGGAATATCATTAAAGCGATTTAAAATAAGAACAATCGTTAGCTTTTGTTGATGTAGTGATGAAAGTAACTCACTTAATGTACGACGAGAGTCAATATCTAAACCATCAAAAGGCTCATCTAAAATTAATAGATCAGGTTTATTCATCAATAACTGAATAAGCAGTACCTTACGAGACTCTCCCGTTGAAAGATATTTAAAACGCCTTGATAAAAGTGCATCAATACCAAATTGTTTTGCTAATAACAGGCAGCGATCATTATCTTTTACCTGCATTTGGATCACCTGAGCCACGGTTAATCCCGTATCATCCTCATCTTCACTTAATAAGTCTGTATTGTTACGCAGCCACTCTTCCTCTATCATTTTTTGTAATTTTTCAAAAGAGAGATTAATCGGACGAGTAAACCTATTAATAAGCTCACCCGATAATAAAATCCCCTCTTGGCATAATGTATTAGCGAGCGCCGTTTTACCACTACCATTGCTACCAACGAATGCCCAACTTTCTCCTTCATTGATAGTTAAATCATCGATATGCAAGCAGAGTGTATCACTTAAGCGAAACTGTGTTTTTGTGAGTTGCAAGTACTTCATTATTATTATCCTTGTTTTTATTACAAGTAGAATACTTACCAATATCGGTTTAATTAAAACTTGTCAATATTTGTTGCTGATCGCTTAAGTAAAAATAGTGCAGAGAGAATAAAAAAGATAAAAGATGGGCAAGATTATTTATGTTATTTTAATAAAAACATAAGGACTCGTTTATATGAATAACATTAAAATGGAATGTGTTAACTATTTATTAGGATTAATGGCGCTATTTTTATTAACGATAAGTAAGATAACTTTTGCAGAAATAAATAATAATGTAAATAATTGCTTCTTAATTAATGAAATAAAAATAGAAAGGAATGGTTTATTAACTAATAAGGCACAAAAAGAATTAATATCTAAATATATAAATAAATGTTTAACATTAAGTGATATGCAACATATCATTAAATCAATGACTAATGCGTATATTGAAAAAGGCTATATTACTTCACAAGCTTTTATTGCCGATCAAGATCTCTCAAATCATCAATTAACCATTAACGTAATTGAAGGAAAGATAAAATCAATCTTTATTGATAACATGACTTCTCCCATGGTTGATATTCTATTTCCTTCATATCAAGATAAACGACTTAATTTACGTGAGTTAGAGCATGGGCTTGAACAACTTAATCGATTAACAACATCACAATATAGATTAGATATTCAACCTAGTGACAGGATAGGATACTCGACTATTTTTATTTATAAGGAAAACAAAACGCATCCTTTCAGAAATCAACTTACTATTGATAATTCAGGTTCAAAAGCAACAGGTGAAATTTTACTGACGAATACCACAACAATAGATTCGTTATTTGGATTTGGAGAGCAGTGGGATCTCTCCTTAAACAGTAATACAGATTTATTACATTCACATTATTATAGAGGCTATACAGCGAGTATAAATATTCCCTATGGCTATTGGTTTTATCAATATCAGTTATCTTATAACCGTTCTTCTCATTTTATTAAAAGTTATAGTAATCAATATATCTATAAAAGTATAAATACTAATCAGCAAGTTGATATTAGTCGTTTACTTTATCGGGATAGTAAGAAGAAGATAATATTAAAAGGCATATTAAAGCATAAAAAAGTAAGAACGGAATTAGCCAAACAGCCGATATTAATCAATAGCCCAACATTAACATCACTATCATTAGCCCCCCAATATCATTTTAATCTGACATCAGGTTATTTATCTATTAATCCATCAGCAGAAATTGGGTTGTCTTTTTTTGGGGCATCACCTGATTATATTGCTGAAAACTCACCCCGAAGCCACTATAGAAAATTGAGTCTAAATATACATTATCAATATTTATTTCCTTACTCTGTCTCCTATATTACGTCTTTTTATGGTCAATATACATCTGATAATCTTTATAGTGTGGAAAAAATAACCATAGATGGATTAAATGCAGTTCGTGGTGCTAAACAAAATAAGCTTAGTGCCAATAGAGGACTTTATTGGCGTAATGAAATTAATACACCATGGATAAATTCATTTTTAGGTCAATGGCGTTTTATTACGGCTGTTGATTATGGCGTTATCTATTCTGATCAATATGAAACAAAGCAACAGTCTTTATTAGCTGGCGCTATGGGGCTTTCATTTTATCGTTCCCCTTTTTCTTCACAACTATTGATAAACAAACCATTCATTTATCCAAAGTGGTTAAATGCTAACCAATGGTCTTTATCTTGGTCAATTTCTTTCGCTCTTTAAATAAGGAAGTTTTTTATGCATAAAAAGGATATTTCGCGAAAACAGCGTTTAATAAGCTATTGCGTTATTTATTTAACCGCTATTTACCCATTGCATCCTGCTTGGGGCTCTGTCATTACTTCATCTGATAAAACGATAACAATAAATCAGCAAAATAATATTCCTATTATTAATATTGCAACACCTAATGACAGTGGTGTTTCTCATAATAGATTTAATGTCTTTAATGTTAATAAACAGGGGGCAGTACTTAATAATTCGCAAGTTGATGCCAATAGTCAATTGGCAAAAAAAATATCTGCTAATAAAAATTTAAAAGGTAATACGGCTAATTTAATTATTAATGAAGTTGTCGGTAATAGTCGTTCACAGTTATTAGGTAAATTAGAAGTTGCAGGACAACAAGCGGATGTTTTAATTGCTAATCCTAATGGAATTAGTTGTGATGGTTGCTCATTTATTAATACTCCATCAATTACTCTCACGACGGGAAAGCCTCAATTTAGCCCTCAAGGTATCTATTCGGCACTAGAAGTAAAAAAAGGCAGTATTGTTATTGGTAAGCAAGGTATGAATGCCGATTTACAAAATTATGCCGATATTATTAGTCGTAGTATTGAAATAAATGGAAAGATAAATGCTAAAAATCTCTCTTTAATGCAAGGGAATAACCATATTGATTTCGGCAAAGGGACAGTAAATAGCATTAATGGAGAAGGTGTAAAACCGACCGTCGCTATTGATACAAAAGCATTGGGTGGAATGTATGCCAATCAAATACGCTTAGTTAGCACAGAAAAAGGGGTCGGTGTTAATTTAACTGATATTCAAACAAAGCAAAACAGTATCAATTTAACAGTTGATGGCAAAATTACCTTTAATGGCAATATTCAATCTGAGCAAGATATTAATGTGAGTAGCAAAGCGCTACAAATGAATAGTAATGCCAGCTTACAAGCGCAAAGAGATATTACATTAGCAACTAATACGCTAACGAATCATAGTGATATTATCGCAGAAAAGGATATGCGTTTATTCGTAGATAAATTCACTAATAAAGGTGAAAAAGCACTTATTCAAGCAAAAGATAATTTATGGATACAAAAAAATGCACAGGGTGAACCAAGTAGTTTAATTGAAAATCAATCAGCCACCATAAAAACAGAAAAGGGTGATTTAATTATTAGAACCAAGAAATTGGTTAATGAATCTATTACTCCTTTATTTAAAGAAATAAAGCAAGAGCCTGATTCTACATCGTCTATAAATATAGGTACTCATTTTCTTCATCCTTACAATAGTCCTACGAATAATTTCCTTATAATTATTTTACTTGCTGAATTAAAAGAACTCTCTGATAAAAAGTGGTTTGATATATTAGATTTAAAAAATAATGGAGGTGTTAATGTAGAACGCTCATTATTTGAAAAGAATAAAAAGTATGTTCCTAGTGTTATTTATTCTGGTAAAAATTTATATATACAATCTAATGAGTTTTTTAATACCCAATCTGATATTTTTGCAACTAATGATCTTATCGCAACGGGAAACAATGCAAAAGTATACTATTATCGGTTTGGACACCTTAATAAATGGGATCTTTATTCTCATGATAATGCTCATATTTTTTATCGAGATGATGTAAACAAATATAATATTGATGAAACAAAATTTCAAAAAATAGTTCATTTTATTCCCTTTACCAAAACTGGAAGTCATTATGAATTTATTGTAGATAGTGCTTCTGAATATATGATAAAAGCAGGTAATAATTTAGTTTTAGATTTTAAAGATAGTATAGAGTTAGAACGTAAATTTCCATTTTTAGAAAAAGAAATTAAAAAGTATAGAAGAATATCTGATTTTGAAAGTACTATATTAGCTAAAAATATACTATTAAATGCTAATAATTTAAATATCTCATTAAATTTAAAATCAAGTAACTCGTTATCTGTCATTGCTAATAAAAATATAAATATAAGTAATTCAAATTTATTATCTGGTGATATTATAAATTTAACAGCAATTGATAATGTTAATTCTGAAAATATAGATGTAACGGCAAAGCATTTTTCCATCATAACTAAGAATGGAGATATTAATTATTCATTTAGCCCTATAGCCTCTTATACTATGAATAGCATTAAGGCACCATTTATTGATGTGTCTGAAAAAATAGACTTTTATTCAGGTAAAAATATTTACATTTCAAATGTAATAATTAATGAATCAAATGAAAAAAGTTTATCAGCATTAGAGAATATTAAAATAAAACGCGATGAGTCTTTATTTTTCAACCTAATGCCAAATTTTAGAGATGAACAATATATTTCAGCGTTTTTATTTAATATGGGGCTTTGGAAAAGTAAGAATAATATAAGCTTGATGGCTGGTAAAGATATTGTTAGTCAGGGAATAAAATATTATAGTAACAAAGAAATAACTTTTAATGCAGGACAAGATATTTTTCTTGCCTCCAAATTAATAAAAGAAGCCGCTCCTTTTTTCAGTGATATTCATTACCCCCAACTACAATCTAAATTATTTTCAGATAATAACCTTATTTTAAATGCCGCGCGTGATATTGATTTAAGTTCAACAGTATTAAATTCAAAAGATAAAATCATTGTATTAGCGGGTAGAAATATAAAACTGGGTGCAAATGCTTATTCCGCCATCAAAGATCCCCACGAAGATGCGCAAGACATTCAATATACCACCACATCCATTATGGGAAATAAAGGTATTTCTATTGCATCATCAGGCTCACTCACAACAGAAGGAAGTTCACTTAAATCAGAGGGGGATATTGCTATTTCCAGTGGTGGCAATATCCAATTGGGATCAGTAAGAACACATTTTCGTAAAGAGTCGGACTCAGAGTTAGAAGAACTTCGTAAACAAGTCAGTACTGAAATTAATAGCGGTAATCATCTAACACTATTATCTGAGGGCAGTATTTTATTTCAGGCCTCTCAATTGGCTGCTAATAAAAAGATGGATATTGCTGCTAAAGGTGGATTTCTTTATGCACAGGCAATGGAAGAATCCAGTTACTATGAAGAAGAAAAGAAAAAATGTAATTGGTGGACACTGTGTGCGACTAAAAAGAAATATACCAAAACATTTAATAACACAACGAATAAAGTTACCGAGTTTATTGCTAATGACGATATTAATTTAATTGCTAAAGATGATATCACTTTAGAAGCAAGCAAATTAGAGACAGCAAAGAATGCCAAATTAACCAGTAAAACAGGAGGCATTAATTTTAAAGCGGTGAAAGATACTGCTTTTAAACAAGTTATTACTCGTTCAAAAGATATATATATCACTCAACGTAATCAGGGATACACCAAGGGAACATGGCTATTACCTGAACTCTATATTGGCGGAAAGCTGACTATTGATGCGCCAAAAGGCATATCTGCAGATATTAAAGCCAAAAAAGAGCAATCTTTAGAGCAGGCATTAACTGCCTTAAGTAACACACCAGAATATGCTTGGCTTAATGCGCTCCAACGTCAAGAAAATATTAATTGGAATTTAGTGAAAGACACTTATTCCAGTTGGGATGATAAAACCCAGCAGTTAAATCCAGTTGTTGGTGCGGTTATTGCCATCGCGGTAGGGGTTGCAACTTATGGTACGGCAACAGCTGCCTCAATAGGAGGAATGGCAAGTAATGCAACTATTGCTGCAGGAGCCTCTGCGGGGGTTGCGTCAACGGCATCAGTTGCGGCACAAGCCGGGTTTGCTTCTTTAGTTTCGCAAGCTGCGGTCTCTTTAGCCGAAAATCAAGGCAATATTTCTAAAACATTTGGCGCCTTAAGTCGCAGTGATACGGTGAAATCCATTGTCACCAGTATGGCCGTTGCAGGCACCTTGCAAGGTCTTGACCAATTTATGGGTTGGGATCAAGCAATACAGGGGGGAACATTACCGACAACAGGCAAGTTGCTTGCGACGGATAATGCCACATGGACTCAAGTTGCTCAACGCGTTGCCTCACAGTCAGTAGTGAGTTCTACACTGGGCACAGCCATTCAAGGTGGCAGTTTTATTGATAATTTTAAAACTGCGCTATTAAGCCATATCGGCAGTCAATTTCACGCTGAAGGTGCCAATCTCATTGGTGATAACGGTGCGATATTAGGGCATGCAGGAAAGGTTTTAAGCCATTCTGTTGTTGCAGGAGTGAGTGCTGAAATTGCAGGAGGCAGTGTAACAGGTGCAGTAGCCGGCGCCTTGGCAGCAGAGATAGCGGCAATATCGCTACAAAGTAAATTATTTGAGCCTAGTTATTTAAATGAAACTGACAGACAAGTTGCATTAATTCAAGAGGCACTACATGGCAATGAAGGAAAAACACAGCTCACTAAATTAATTGGTGCACTGACAGGCGCTATTGTGACTCGTAAGCCTGAGGGCGTATTTTCTGCGGCTAATTCTGCGGAGTTAGTTTATCGACATAATTACAGCGAACATATACTTTCAAAGCTAGCACTAGAAAATAATAAGGACATAATTGCAGCGTCAAAAGGTGATGTTGCAGCAGCAGAAAGAGTTGTAAATCGACAAAATGCAGGGATGATTGCGATTGCTCTTGGTTTAGGAGGAAGTGCGAGCATTATTGGTGGTCACACTGTTATTGCAGCAACACCAGAACTTATTGCTATTACGCAAGCTGCATTTAGTACATGTAAAGCTAATTGGGTTTATTGTGCTAATCAGCTAGGTATTAATATTGCTGGGATATCAGCTCCAGAAGCTGCAATCGCTGGTGTCACCGTTGGTACTGGTTATAAAGTATTAGCTAGTTCAGAAGAAAGTGCTAAAGCTTTCTCTAGCATGTTAGCTAATAGTTCAAAGTCTTTAATGACTTCAGGAAAATTAAATATAACTGCTATAAAACCGATAGTAGAACAAGAAAAATTATTAATAACTACCAACAAAAAAGCTATTGAAATAATCAATAACGGGGAGTTTATAATATATTCAGGAGTAACTACGAATGGATATAAAGTATCTAATGGAGCCAAAACCGTAGTTTTTAAAAATGAATTAGAACATCCTATTGTTCAATCTAGGATTAATATTAAAGTGGGAGATGTTGAATCAGGTTGGTTGCATGTACAAAAACGTCATTTTTCAGGAGCGCAAAATGCTAGCCAATTTACGCTTAGTGAACAGGAAATTAAAGATATATTATTAAGTCCTGCTGTCATTAAGATTCCTATTAATAAAACGAGAGAATCATATAATAAAAACACCAATAGTATTGATATTTTGTATGAAAGAGTGATTCAGCTTGATAAAAATATAGGAATTGATAAATTTAGTAAACAGCCAACTAACATAATTACTATGCTCACAGATAAAAATGGAAATTTAATAACTACTACCCCTGGGGAAATAAAGTGATGACAAATGAAGCTTTTTTAAAATTTAAGGATTCAGAAAATAAAATTATCATTCCGTACCTCAAAAAAGTATTTCCATCATTGAAATCAGCATGTTGTTTATATCATATGATAGAACAATTAGAGGATGTTTATACTTACTTAATTAATAGCAAGGATGTTATTTTTATTGAAGTGTCGAGGTTAAATAATTCTATTAACCATACGGATATTTTATCAATTAAAGATTATGCTATTATGAAAAAGGGGAAACAATATCATCGTTATATGAAAGAGATTATTGCTTTATCAAATAGTGAGATAATTAAATGATAGTTTATGGATGGAATATTAGATTAATAAATTATATATAACAATACAATTATAACGTTAAAAATCCATTGTATTGGCAAAGTATTAATTGCATCAATAAAAAAAGCTTTTACACGTTGTATTAGTCGAAAAACCATCACTTAATATAATTTTTAAAATATCAATTAAGTGATGGTGTTATTTTTACTGAAAATCCATCATGCTAATAATTAACATAATGTGGCGATAATCACCTGATCGGCATTAAATAACGCTGTTACGGTATCATTAATATGTAGCTTTTGTTGTGTAACATGCTGGTTAGAACAAGTCGCACACACTTCTAGTCCACCTTCTAACGTTACCACTAATTCACTATTTTCATTGCCCGTTTCAATTTGGGTTAGGGTGCCTGATAGCGCATTGTCATATTGTTGTGCTACAGAGGCGCCTTTTTCTATATTGACCCATGGCGCTTTAATTAAAACGAGTACTTCTTTGCCTTCTTTAAGATTTAGACGATCGGCGCTTTTTTCAGTTAACGCCGCGCGAATAACCGTTTTTTGATCAGCAAGCTGAACATTAACATGTTGTTGTACTTGTAAGTGATCGCGTTCAATAATGGTGCCAAAAAATTGGTTTCTGGCACTGGTCTGTAACGAAAAACGTGAAATAGCCGCTAAAAGGCTGTCTAAAGGTAATGAATCGTCTTTTAATACATCAAAGGCTTTTTGTTGAATTTGTCCTAGTAGATCATAAAGTTGTAGTAAGCGTTCACAATAATGAGTCAGTGTAGCGCCTCCACCCCCTTTACCGCCAGTTGCTCTATCAACCAGGAGTTCGTCAGCCAGTTGATTCATTTCATTGATGGCGTCCCAAGCACTTTTATAACTAATGCCCGCCATTTTCGCCCCTTGGCTAATTGAGCCTGTTGCTTTAATTTGTTTTAACAGCGCAACACGGCGTGGATCAGCAAAGAGCTTATCTTGAAGTTTCAGTGTCAGTAATATTTCTGCTTGCATAATGATAGGCTTCTTCTGGTTTGTCTGTTTATCGCATTTTTTGTGCCGACACAAAACGATAATTCTCTAGAATAGATACAACTATAGCGTTATTATTCGTTATTCGTGAAGAAATGCCAACTCTGGCTTTCCGAATATACCATGATAAAGAGGTTATCATGTTTGAATTATTGAAAAGTTTAGGGTTCGCTCTCTTGATGGTACCTGTTGTGATGGTACTTATCATGGGCATTATTTATGGTTTAGGCGAGATTTTTAACTTAATTTCACCTAGTCAGTCAAAGGCTGATAAAAAAGCATAATTACCCCTCTATTTAGAACAGCCCTTTATTGTGAAGGGCTGTTTTTAATACTCCTCAAATACTCCTCAAATACTCCTCAAATACTCCTCAAATACTCGTCATACTTCAAGTTGTAGCGTTGTTGACTGCGTTTATTCGCACTAGTCACATACTTATGTATGCTCCTAGCGACTCATTCACTTGTCGCCTAGCTACACCTTGAATTATTTAGAGTATTTATCTTTTAGCTATTTATCTTTTAGCTATTTAACTTCAAGCTGTCGCGTTGTTGACTGCGTTTATTCGCACTAGTCACATACTGATGTATGCTCCTAGCGACTCATTCACTTGTCGCCTAGCTACACCTTGAATTATTTAGAGTATTTATCTTTTAGCTATTTAACTTCAAGTTGTCGCGTTGTTGACTGCGTTTATTCGCACTAGTCACATACTTATGTATGCTCCTAGCGACTCATTCACTTGTCGCCTAGCTACACCTTGAATTATTTAGAGTATTTATCTTTTAGCTATTTAACTTCAAGTTGTCGCGTTGTTGACTGCGTTTATTCGCACTAGTCACATACTTATGTATGCTCCTAGCGACTCATTCCCTTGTCGCCTAGCTACACCTTGAATTATTTAGAGTATTTATCTTTTAGCTATTTAACTTCAAGTTGTCGCGTTGTTGACTGCGTTCATTCACACTAGTCACATACTGATGTATGCTCCTAGCGACTCATTCACTTGTCGCCTAGCTACAACCTTGAATTATTTAGAGTATTTAGCTGTTAACTATTTAACTTCAAGTTGTCGCGTTGTTGACTGAATTTCTATCTCCATTGCTATCTCTACTTTTGTCTCCCTATTCCTTGAATTATTTAGAGTATTTAGCTGTTAGCTATTTAACTTCAAGTTGTCGCGTTGTTGATTGCATTTCTATCTCCATTGCTATCGCCATTTTTGTCTCCCTATTTATCGCTATATTTATTGATATATAACCAATTTTAATCAACTTATCCTTTCATTTTACGTTGTATCTTGATATATACAGCGTGGTTATTGTCCTATTTAAGTGGAACTCAACATGAAAAAATTATCAGGTAAGTTACTGGCTGGTGCGATTATCTCTTTTGCTTTAGTGAGCCAAAGTATGGCATCGGATAAAATAACGGTATTTGCGGCGGCTTCTCTCACTAATGCGCTTAATGAAATTTCGGCACAATATAAACAGGAAAAACAAGCGGATGTCGTTGCTTCTTATGCATCCTCTTCAACACTTGCTCGCCAAATTGAGCAAGGAGCACCTGCAAATCTATTTATTTCTGCCGATCAGCAGTGGATGGATTATGTTATTAATAAGAATTTAATGTTGACTGATTCACGACATACATTATTAGGTAACGATTTAGTGTTAATTGCCCCTAAAGATAGCAAATTAAACAATGTTGTTATTAATAAGGATACTAAATGGAAATCCTTACTTAATGGTGGAAAATTAGCTGTGGGTGATCCAGATCATGTACCTGTTGGTATCTATGCTAAAGAGTCATTAGAATATTTAGGTGCATGGGATGTGGTGAGTCCGGAAATGGCGCGCACTAATAATGTTCGCAGCGGCATGGCATTAGTTGAACGAGATGAAGCACCATTAGGTATTGTCTATGGCTCTGATGCTGTTGCCAGTGACAAAGTGAAAGTGGTTGGGGTATTCCCAACTGATAGTCACAAACCTGTTGAGTATCCAATGGCAGTTGTAAAAGGACAGGATAATAAAGCTGTTCGTGATTTTTATGACTATCTAAAAACACCTCAAGCCGCAGAAATTTTTAAGAAATACGGCTTTAGCCCACTTTAGGAATTATACTTTTGGAGATGTTAAGTGAATACGAATGGCAAGCGATTCTTTTAAGCCTTAAGGTATCGACAATTGCAGTAATAATTAGTCTTCCTTTTGGTATATTGATGGCTTGGCTGTTAGTTAGGGTTCGTTTTCCCGGTAAATCATTGCTTGATAGCATTATTCATTTACCTTTGGTTTTACCTCCCGTTGTTGTTGGTTATCTATTATTAATTAGCATGGGGAGACGCGGATTTATTGGTGAATGGCTATATAATTGGTTTGGATTTAGTTTTACCTTCAGTTGGCGAGGGGCGGCACTTGCCTCAGCTGTTGTGGCATTTCCACTGATGGTAAGAGCAATTAGACTAGCACTAGAAGCTGTCGACCAACGTATGGAACAAGCGGCAAGAACATTAGGCGCATCACCATTACGTGTCTTTTTTACTATAACGTTACCATTATCTATGCCCGGCATTATTGCGGGGATCGTATTGGCCTTTGCTCGCTCATTAGGTGAATTTGGCGCCACAATCACTTTCGTCTCCAATATTCCAGGGGAAACCAGAACGATCCCTTTGGCTATGTATACGTTAATTGAAACACCGGGGGCAGAAATGGATGCCGCCCGTTTATGTGTCATTGCAATTATTTTGGCACTCGTCTCTTTAATGGCTTCAGAGTGGCTAACTCGTTGGGGTCGTAAAAGATTGGGGGGCGTATGCTAGAGATGAATTTTAAACAGACACTGGGCTCTTTGTGTCTGGAAGTGAATACTCAATTACCAACAGAAAGTATCACGGCGGTATTTGGCTTATCTGGCGCAGGTAAAACGTCGCTCATTAATGTGATTGGTGGTTTAACCAAACCTGATTCAGGACATATTGTGTTAAATAATCACACATTGGTGGATATTGAGAAGAAAATTTATCTGCCACCCGAAAAGCGCAAAGTAGGCTATGTATTTCAAGATGCACGGCTATTTCCTCATTATACCGTAAAAGGAAATTTACTTTACGGTATGTCACCAACAATGAAAGTACAGTTTGATAGAATTATTTATCTATTAGGTATCGAACATCTACTTTCGCGTTTTCCTATTACGCTATCTGGTGGTGAAAAACAACGTGTGGCTATTGGACGTGCATTATTAACTGCACCCGATATTATGCTAATGGATGAACCATTGGCCTCTCTTGATTTACCCCGCAAGCGTGAATTATTACCTTATTTAGAAAAACTTTCACAAGATGTACAAATACCTATTTTGTATGTGAGTCATAGTCTAGATGAGATTATTCGGCTTGCTGATAATGTGATTGTTATGGATGCCGGAAAAATTAAGGCAATGGGTAAGTTAGAAGATGTTTGGGCCAGTAGCGTATTACGCCCTTGGTTACAAAAAGAGACGTTAAGCAGTGTTGCAAATGTTATGGTCGTTGAACATCATAGCCATTATGCGATGACGGCGACCGCCTTTGGTAATCAAGTACTGTGGTTGCCACAAATAGAGGCAAAAATAGGTCGCGATGTGCGCGTTCGTATTGATGCTTCAGATGTATCGTTAACTACCACTCGCCCATCAAATAGTAGTATCCGTAATATATTACATATGAAAGTGGTCGAAATGATCAAACATGATGATCAGGTAGATGTGAAACTGGTTAATGATGGCAATTATTTATGGGCGCGGATCACCCCTTGGGCGAGAGATGAACTCAATATTCAAGAAGGGCAGTGGCTTTATGCGCAAATAAAAAGTATTTCACTAAGTCGCCATCTTTAATTTATTTTATTGATTTATAAAAATAAAGCCTCGTCATAGATGAGGCTTTGTTGTTTGAATAGCAAGTATTTAAGACAAAATATATTTATGAATAGTCTCTGCAATACCGGGCTGATTATTATTTTTAGTCACCAGTTTAGCGCGTGCTTTGACCTCATCTGATGCGTTGCCCATAGCAACACCTAAACCAACGTGCTCTAACATACTTAAGTCATTGAAGTTATCACCAAACGCCATAACATCACTCATCTTCATGCCATTAGCTTCAACCCAACGCTGTAAACGGCGACCTTTGCTATTACCTTTCTTGGCGATATCAACTTGATCGACCCAAGACCACTCACACTCTAAGCCGACTTGTTGTTCTACTTGTTCGATTAAAGCACGTAACTCATCGTGATTGGGGGTTGTGGTCGCTATTTTCCAGATAGAATCAACATGATGCATTGCTTGGTAAAAATCATCTACTTTGACTAAATTAGGGCGTTGTGCCAGAGGAAGAGTATCAGCCCAATTAAGTGTACGTTGTACGGCAGCGGTAAGTTGATCATACATCATTGCATCATCTGCATAGACTAAATGATGCACATCGGTTTGTTTAACCAAGTCGAGTACCGCGCGTGTTTCTTCGGGGGTTAAAGGATCAGATTCAAGCACTTTTTTACCGAGGTAGTCGTAAAGATAAGTACCATTACAACAGATTGCGGGTGTATCAAGATCTAGCGCTTGATAGAATGGATGAATAGCAACATGGTGACGACCTGTTACAATGAGTACTTTAACGCCCGCTTTTCTGGCAAGATTAAGAGCAGTTAAAGATCCCGGTAGGATACGTTTTTGGTCATCAAGCAATGTGCCATCAAGATCCAGTGCAATAACGCGGTACGACATAATAAGCCCCTTGATAGTATAAAGATGCAATGATGCTGATGTTACACGTTAACCTAGCAAAGATAAACTAGCTTAATCGTGACAGGTATCAGTTGGTTAAGTTATTATTCTTTATAAATCAATAGGTAATCGATTTTAAGGAGAAAGGATGAAACAGGTAGTCTACGTAGCAAGTCCAGAGAGTCATCAAATCCATGCGTATACATTAAATAGCGCGGGAGAGATGCATCTACTGCAGGTTGTTGAGGTTGCAGGACAAGTTCAACCTATGGTGGCTAGTGCAGATGGAAAACATCTTTATGTTGGCATTCGTCCTCATTTTAGTGTGGTGACCTTTGAAATCGCACCTGATGGCCAGTTAGAACAAAAAGCAATAACGGCAATTCCAAGTGCACCAGTTCATCTGTGCTTGGATAAAACAGAACGTTTTTTGTTTGTTCCTTCTTATCACCAAGGTAACTTAGCGGTATTGCCGATTAATCAACAAGGTATTGCTCAAGCGCCGATACAACTTATTGAAGGATTAAATAAACCACACTCTTCTAATATTGATTGGCATAACAAGCAGCTTATTGTTCCCTGTTTAGGTGAAGATCATATTCGTCTATTTAATCTTTCAGAAGAGGGACATTTAAGTGAAGCGCGTAGCGAAGAGTTAACCACAGCAATAAATGCAGGGCCGCGTCATTTAGCGTTCAATCCTAATGGCGAAGTGTTTTATTGCCTTAATGAATTAGATGCAACAATCAATGTTTATCGCCGTATGGGTGATCTTTATCGTTTAATGCAAACCATCGATATTGTGCCAGAAACTTTCAATAGCACACGTTGGGCCGCTGATATCCATATTACCCCAGACGGTCGTTTCCTCTATGCCAGTGAACGTTCGGAAAGCTTGATTAGTGTAATGGTAGTTTCAGAAGCAGGGGATCATCTACAACCTGTAGGTCATTATACAACACAGACACAACCACGCGGTTTTAATCTTGATAATACAGGAAATTATCTCATTTCTTGCGGTCAGAAATCTGATTTTGTCTCTGTTTCTCGTATTGATAGGCAAACCGGCGCATTAACGGAATTAGCTTGTTACCCAGTCGGAAAAGGGGCGATGTGGGTCACTGTAGTCACCAAATAAGTATTGCTTGCTCTCTAGCGGTAGATGATGCCGCTAGAGATATTAAAACAAAATAATTAATTGGTAAGATTAACCGCTTTCTCAATTGCTTGAGTGAGTTTAGTGAGCTTTTCAGGTGATATAATATAAGGAGGCATAATATAAATCAGTTGACCAAAAGGTCGTATCCAAACCCCTTCATTGACAAAGTATTTCTGTAGTTTAGCCATATTGACTGGCTCAACCATTTCTACGACACCAATAGCACCAAGTACCCGCACATCTTTAACGCTTTTTGCTTGCTTTAAGGGTAACAATTCGGTTTTAAGTTGATCTTCAATTTGGGCGACTTGATTAACCCAGTGACCTTGCTCTAATAGTGATAAACTAGCATTCGCTACCGCACAGGCAAGAGGATTCCCCATATAGGTAGGGCCATGCATAAAGCAACCTGCATCACCTTGGCTGATTGTATCGGCAATATGGCGTGTAGTTAACGTGGCGGATAGCGTCATATAGCCACCTGTTAATGCTTTACCTACACACATAATATCGGGGGAGATCCCCGCGTGTTCACAAGCAAATAATTTACCGGTTCTGCCAAATCCAGTGGCGATTTCATCGGCAATTAATAACACATTAAATTCATCACATAACGCTCGAGCTTGTGTTAAATACTCTGGGTGGTATATGCGCATACCACCAGCTCCTTGGACGATTGGCTCTAGCATCACGGCGGCAATATGTTGATGATGTTGTGCTAATGTGGTGCGTAAAGCGTCTATATCAGTAGCGTCCCACGGTTGATAAAATCCGGTTTTTGGCGCTTCGACAAACAGATGATTCGGCAGGTAGCCTTTGTAGAGACTATGCATCGAATTGTCAGGATCACACACTGACATCGCGCCAAATGTATCACCATGATAACCGCGTTTTAATGCCACAATGCGCTGGCGTTTTTCACCTTTTGCCTGCCAATATTGCAATGCCATTTTTATCGCCACTTCAACCGCTACAGAGCCTGAATCAGCGAGGAAAATACACTCTAGTGGGGTGGGAGTGATAGCCAATAGTTTTCGACATAGGGCAACCGCTGGGGGATGAGTGATACCACCAAACATCACATGAGACATTGCTGCTAGTTGTTCTGTTACCGCCGTATTGAGTTCAGGGTGGTTATAGCCGTGGATCGCAGCCCACCATGAAGACATACCATCAATTAATTGTTTGCCATTCGCTAAAGTGAGTTCAACCCCTTTTGCACTTACGATTGGATAAGCCGGTAATGGGTTACTCATCGAGGTATAAGGGTGCCAAATATGGCGTAAATCAAAAGCAATATCATCGGGTGTCATTTTACTTTCCAGTTAATCATGTAAACCTAGCGTGATCAATTTTAGTTGACATGATAACCCTATTATTTAAACTGGCAATCACTTTTGAACAGGAGAATGTATTGTGAGTACGTTAAAACGTTGGACATTAAAAGAAGCTAGGGCACTGTTTGATATGCCATTTTTAGATTTGGTTTTTCAAGCGCAACAAGTGCATCGTCAACATTTTGATCCTTCACAAATTCAAGTCAGCACCTTACTGTCGATAAAAACAGGCGCTTGTCCTGAAGATTGTAAATATTGTGCCCAAAGTGCGCGCTATAAAACAGGGTTAGAAAAAGAGCGCTTAATGGAAGTACAACAAGTGATTGAATCAGCCAAAAAAGCAAAAGCAGCAGGTTCAACCCGTTTTTGTATGGGCGCGGCTTGGCGTAATCCACATGAGCGTGATATGCCTTATCTTGAGCAGATGGTCAAAGAAGTGAAAGCGCTAGGTATGGAAACCTGTATGACACTGGGTAAGCTTGATGATTCACAAGCCTCACGCTTAGCACAAGCCGGACTGGATTTTTATAACCATAATCTTGATACATCACCTGAGTTTTACGGCAGCATTATTACCACCCGGACATATCAAGACCGTTTAGATACCTTAGATAAAGTACGTAATGCTGGCATTAAAGTGTGCTCTGGAGGCATTTTAGGTTTAGGGGAAGAGGTCAAAGATAGAGCCGCTATGTTAGTGCAATTAGCTAACTTACCGCAACCGCCGGAAAGTGTACCTATCAATATGTTAGCCAAAATTAAAGGTACGCCACTGGCTGATAATGAAGATGTCGATCCCTTTGATTTTATTCGGACTATTGCTGTTGCTCGTATTATGATGCCTCGCTCTTATGTGCGACTTTCAGCAGGGCGTGAGCAAATGAGTGAACAAACGCAAGCATTTTGTTTTATGGCTGGCGCAAACTCCATTTTTTATGGTTGCAAATTATTAACGACTACGAATCCCACTGAAGATAAAGATCACCAATTATTCCGTAAGCTTGGTTTAAATCCTGAAAGATTATCTGTCTCGATGGGCGATCAGCAACAAGAAGACGTGTTGCTACAAGCTGTTGCTGAAAAAGACACCGAACAATTTTATAACGCGGCACTGTAATGAGTTGGCAAAACTATCTAGATAAGCGACTTAATGAGCGTAGAAATACGCCATTATGGCGAAAAAGACAGGTGATCCAGCATAGCAATGGACGCTATTTAACCACACTGTCTGGTGATAAATATGTTAATTTTTCTGGTAACGATTATTTAGGGATAAGCCAACATCCTGATGTTATTCAAGCATGGCAACGTGGTGCGAATGAATATGGTGTAGGGAGTGGGGGATCGGGTCATATTACCGGTTTTACACAGGCCCATCAGCAGTTAGAGCAACAACTCGCTGACTGGTTAGGGTACGATCATGCGCTATTATTTTCTTCAGGTTATAGTGCTAATCAAGGTGTTATTGCGACATTACTTGAAAAAGAAGATGCCATCATTGCCGATAAACTTTGTCATGCTTCATTAATGGAAGCGGCTATCTTATCACCGGCGAGTTTATGGCGCTTTTTGCATAATTCTGCGCCATCTCTATCTCAGCGACTTCATAAAACCTCTGCGAATAAAAGCTTAGTCGTGACAGAAGGGGTTTTTAGCATGGATGGTGATAAAGCGCCATTAGCGGCTATGGCAGAAATAAGTCAACAGCATCAGGCGTGGTTAATGGTTGATGATGCGCATGGTATTGGCGTGTTAGGTAAAGAAGGTAAAGGGAGTTGCCATGAAGCAGGGATTAAACCTGAGTTATTAATAGCGACTTTTGGTAAAGCCTTTGGCATTAGTGGTGCGGCTGTACTGTGTAATAAGGCGACTGCTGAGTTTTTCGAACAATATTCACGTCACTTAATTTACAGTACCTCAATGCCCCCCGCACAAGCCGTTGCTTTACATGCAGCGTTAAAGGCTATTAAACAAGATGATGAAGGACGAGAATATCTTCAACAACTTATTAGCTTTTTCCGTCAAGGTGTCTCATCACTTCCAGTCACATTATTACCTTCACAAACAGCCATTCAACCGTTAATTATTGGTGATGAACTACGTTGTCAACAACTTTCAGACTATTTACAACGTGAAGGTTTCTGGGTAAAAGCGATCTTTCCACCGACCGTCCCCCCTCACAGCGCACGTTTACGCATTACTTTAACGACTCGTCACCAAATTTCCGACATTGCGATGTTAATCGAGCTTCTTCATGGTTTCTTCAATCAAAACAGATAAACAGCAGATAGCCCAGTGTTTTAGTAAAGCGGCTAGCCATTATGATCATCATGCCTCTATTCAACGTTATAGTGGTGATAAATTGATGTATTTAGCTCGCCACCAAGCTGGGGATAGGGTGCTAGATGCGGGGTGTGGCACTGGGTATTTCAGTCAAAAATGGCGACAACAAGGGCGGTTTGTTATCGCACTTGATTTATCTCATGCCATGTTACAAGTGGCGAGACAACAACAACGGGCTAATTGTTATTTACAAAGTGATATTGAGCACTGTGCGCTCACCCCCCACAGTATAGATATCGTTTTTAGCAATTTAGCTATGCAGTGGTGTGATGATCTTACCATTGCGGTAAATAGCTTAATGAGTGTCGTCAATCCACAAGGGGCGCTCTATTTTTCTACGTTAGCAACATCAACGTTACAAGAGGTACGAGACGCTTGGCAGTTTCTTGATAACCACCAACATGTTAACCCGTTCCTCTCTTACCAACAGATTGAACAAGCCTGTAGTGGTTTTCAATATCAATTTGTGACTGAAAAGGTGACAGAACAATATGCATCATTGCCTGAGCTTTTTGCCTCATTAAAAGGGGTAGGCGCGAATTTTGTGCAAGGAGAACGGCCAAAAGGATTAATGACACGCCAAAAACTGCGTCAATTAGAGCAAGTTTGGCGCAAAACAGACTCTGGTAAATATTTACTTACTTATGAACTCGTTATAGGAAAGATTTCTCATGGCTAAAACATGGTTTTTAACAGGAACAGATACCGAAGTCGGTAAAACCGTCGTAAGTAGTGCATTATTACAATGCGCTACACAACAAGGATATCAAACGGCGGGTTATAAACCTGTCGCATCTGGTAGCGAATGGTTACCTGAAGGTTTACGTAATAGTGATGCATTAACGTTGCAACAGTTTAGTAGCGTCCCTTTGGCTTATCAGCAAGTGAATCCCTATTGCTTTGAAACCCCCACCTCACCTCATATTGTGAGCGAAGAAACAAAACAACCTATTGATTTTCAGGTTATGTCGAAGGGGTTATCTTATCTGCAACAACGCGCAGATTGGGTATTAGTTGAAGGTGCTGGGGGATGGTTTACGCCACTATCAGCAAACCAATTCTTTGCAGATTGGGTGATTGAAGAAAAATTACCCGTTATTTTAACGGTGGGTATTAAATTAGGTTGTATTAATCATGCATTATTAACGCAACAAGCTATTTGGCAATCAGGGTTGACTTTAGCGGGCTGGGTAGCAAATGAAGTAGAGCCTGCCGGGCGGTATCAACAGCAGTATTTAGCTACTTTAATGGCGCATATTAAAGCACCACTTTTAGGTAAAATTCCTTATTTAACACAAGACGTTAAACAACATAATTTTACCTCTTATCTTGATCTCTCTTATCTCAAATCACATTGATACATCATCATTGAGTCAATTTTAACAGCTTATTTTCATGTATAAAAAAATAAAAAAATTATTTTTTTGCTAAATATTAGGGTTATTTTTAATAAGAAAAAAAGCTGTAACCTACCGTGGTATAAGCACTTTGTTCAGTTATCCACTATTCCTGTGGATAACCTTGTGTATTACCATAATAAAAATACGCCAAATATAGAGAATACAAGGCATTGCTAAAGATTGGTGTTATTCTCAACTTTTATTTTTTATTGTTTATTATTAATAAGTTAAATAAAATCAATAGTGCGAAAGCGTCAACTTACTCTTAGTGATTTATCCCTAAAATAAGGGGTTGATTTTTTAAAAAACTTTTTGATTAAAATCTGGGGATAACTTAAATCCGTTATTCAGATTATTTTTTGTAAGATAGAGATTGAAGCTGGATTTTTATCCAGTATCATAAGGAGTGTCTGCGAGGAGATAAGAATATGAGCAAAGTTTTTAAACTGCATTCAGAATTTAAACCCGGTGGTGATCAACCTACTGCTATCGCTTCATTATGTGAAGGGTTAGAAGATGGACTTGCTCACCAAACCTTATTAGGGGTAACCGGATCAGGTAAAACCTTCACTATTGCCAATGTGATAGCTAACCTAAATCGTCCTACTATGGTATTAGCGCCAAACAAAACGCTAGCTGCACAGCTTTATAGTGAAATGAAAGAGTTTTTCCCTGAAAATGCGGTGGAATACTTTGTCTCTTATTATGACTACTATCAACCTGAAGCCTATGTGCCAAGCTCCGATACCTTTATTGAAAAAGACGCCTCTGTTAACGAACATATCGAACAAATGCGTCTATCGGCTACAAAGGCACTCTTAGAGCGTAAAGACGTTATTGTGGTCTCTTCAGTTTCAGCTATTTATGGTTTGGGTGATCCGGATAGCTATTTAAAAATGATGCTACATTTAAGCAATGGCATGATTATTGACCAACGTGCGATTTTACGCCGACTTGCTGATTTGCAATATACCCGCAATGATCAGGCTTTTCAGCGCGGTACTTTCCGAGTCCGTGGTGAAGTGATCGATATCTTTCCGGCTGAATCTGATGACTACGCTTTACGTGTTGAATTATTTGATGAAGAGGTTGAGCGTTTATCGCTATTTGATCCTCTCACAGGGCAAATTCATTACAATGTGCCACGTTTCACCGTCTATCCTAAAACCCACTATGTTACGCCGCGCGAGCGTATTCTGGATGCGATGGAAAAAATCAAACAGGAGCTAGCTGAAAGACGTAAGGTGCTATTAGCCAATGACAAATTGGTTGAAGAGCAACGAGTTACCCAGCGTACTCAATTTGATTTAGAAATGATGAATGAATTGGGGTATTGCTCAGGTATTGAAAACTACTCCCGCTATCTTTCTGGTCGTGGGCCTGGTGAGCCACCACCAACGCTATTTGATTATTTGCCTGCTGATGGGTTATTAGTGATTGACGAATCACACGTTACTATTCCGCAAATTGGCGGCATGTATAAAGGCGACCGCTCACGTAAAGAGACGTTAGTGGAATATGGCTTCCGGTTGCCTTCTGCGTTGGATAACCGACCATTGCGTTTTGAAGAGTTTGAAGCATTAGCACCACAAACCATTTATGTCTCAGCAACACCGGGCAAATATGAGCTAGAAAAATCAGGTAATGACATTGTAGAACAAGTGGTTAGACCTACAGGCTTACTTGATCCGGTGGTTGAAGTTCGCCCTGTTGCCACACAGGTTGATGATTTATTATCAGAAATACGTATACGAGCAGCTAAAAATGAACGTGTATTAGTGACAACATTAACAAAACGTATGGCGGAGGATTTGACCGAATATCTTGAAGAGCATGGTGAACGGGTACGTTATTTGCACTCAGATATTGATACCGTCGAGCGGGTTGAAATTATCCGAGATTTACGTCTAGGTGAATTTGATGTGCTGGTGGGGATAAACTTACTTCGTGAAGGGTTAGATATGCCCGAAGTCTCTCTTGTGGCGATTTTAGATGCAGATAAAGAGGGATTCTTACGTTCAGAACGTTCGCTTATTCAGACGATTGGTCGTGCTGCTCGTAACCTTGAAGGTAAAGCTATTTTATATGGCGATAAAATAACAGATTCTATGGCGAAAGCCATTGGTGAGACAGAACGTCGTCGGGAAAAACAGCAACAATTTAACCTTGAACATGGCATTGTGCCAAAAGGCTTGAATAAGAAAATTGGTGATATTCTTAAGATTGGTCAACCGACTCAAGGCCGTAATAAGAAAGGACATAAAGCGGTTGATACTCATGAAGATTATCCATTACTTTCTACGGCTGAATTAGAAAAAGAAATTCAGCGCTTAGAAACGGAAATGTATCAACATGCTAAAGATCTTGAATTTGAAAAAGCGGCTCAAACACGGGATAAATTACAAACTTTGCGTGCGCAATTTATTGCTAATTCTTAATAAGAACATTTAAGTAGATTAGCTTACAGGGGGCGTTATAACGTTTATAACGCTCTTTTTTGTTATTTCTTTATCACTTTTTATCTATTTTGTTATTCCCTTCCTGGCAATCAACTGTTTAAATATTACAACTAACAAACAGTCAATGATTTACAAAGATAAAAAAGACATTAAGGATAGTGAATGAGTGGTTATGTGTATGCAGGGTTTCCAAGCTCTGTAGGAGTCATTATTGGTGTTTTTTTCCTCGTGGTACTTTTTAAGTGGTTACGCAACTTTGCCGTGCAAGACAATAAATTATCAACCTCTGCAATGCCAGCAACAACAGATCCAGAGCCTGCGTTATCTACTCCAACAACGGAAGGTTCAGTAAATCAGCTATTACCTAATGAATGGGGATTATATGTTGCAGCCCCTTATGCTGTCATGAATGAATGGGCGTATAACGAATATAATCAAGGTAAAGATGATGGTGGGCTATCAGCGGCTTGGGGAGTTAATGATCGGTGGGATTTAATCTACCAATTATTTTGGTTGCTGACTCAAGGTCATACCAATGACTTTTACCAGTTACGTGACCAGATTTTGAATGGCAAAGAAGAAGATATTCAATCATTAAAAAACGATATTTTATTATCTGATTTAACTGAAAATGATAAAAATGAACGTTTATGGCAAATCGATATGATGAACACCAATCGAATGAATATCCAAAATGTAAAATATCTTATTTGGGATCTTTGTCGTTTTAACAAGCTTTGCTTAGAAGGCTGCCAACAAGGTTATATTACTCAGCAAGAAGCACAAACATGGTCATTAATGAGTGCATCAATGCTACGTCGTATTTATGATGGTTGGGAAGATATGTGGCAAAACTTTATTGCTACTCGTTGGTTATGGGCAAGTGGTGATCAAAATTGGGCATCATCACATCAAACATTTTCCGATGTCGTACAAAATATACTCAAAGCAGAAAATACCTTAGCGACAGAAGAAAACTGGGTGATGGAGCTACCGCCATTAGATTTAATGTCTTTTACACGAGCCGTAGCTGGATTAGGTTTTATGAAAAATGATGTGCCTATGACACTGGCTGAAATAGAAGAAATGATCAGCGAACGCATTACTTTAAAAACACTTAATAGCTAATTGTCTATTTGTAAAACAAAATTACACAGTTAAAGTAAGAAAATAATCTAATAAAGACTAATTAACCGCACTGAGATAGATAATGATTTTAGTGCGGTTTTTTGATTGGTATAACGATTAACTCGCTGTACAAGCGGTATTACGTTGACCTAATTGCTGAAGTGTTAATTCAATAGCTTTACTTAATAGGTGCCTATCATGACGGTAAGGAATATCTTTCGCCTCTAATTGCGCTTGAACAATTAATCGTCCTTTCATTGATTCATATTGTGTTTCTGGACTAATAATCACAGCATCAATAGTTTGTAAGCCAATATAGGTTTCCATCATGGCGATTTTATCTGACATCGTCATACTTGCAGCCGCAGGGCTAAGCTCTTTACCTAAATTACCAATATAAATAGTAGTGGCACTGCTACGACGTAATGCTTTAGCTAAATCAGGTAGCAACAATAAAGGCATCAAACTGGTAAAAAAACTGCCCGGGCCAATTAAAATTAAATCAGCTTGCTCAATGGCTTCAATGGCTTCTCGTGTGGTGGTGACGTCTGGATAGAGTTTTAATTGACGAGGCATCCTCGGTAAATTATCTACATTGACCTCGCCATATATTTCATTTCCTTCATCATCAATGGCCATTAAATCAACCGCTTGTTCTGACATAGGAATAAGATGAGCATTGACTCTAAGTAGACCGCGGATAAGATTAATTGCTTCTAATGGACGAACGCTTAAGTTATCTAAGGCCTTTAGCATAAGATTACCTAAGTTGTGTCCAGCAAGCTCTCCCGTGCCTGAGAAACGGTATTCAAACATCGCAGAAGCAACGGAAGGCTCTGTGATTAATTGATTAATACAATTGCGCATATCTCCCCACGCGATACCGCCTTCGTCTTTACGAATACGTCCCGTGGAGCCACCATTATCTGTTGTCGTGACAATCCCCGTAAGGCGAGTTCCTAAATAGGAGAGTGCTGAAAGCACACGTCCAAGGCCATGACCTCCACCAAGGGCTACAACACGATCTAAATCACTTAGCGTGCGATTTCGCATAATTGTCTTACTCACTTTTAAAAATTTGCCGCTAATTTATCACAATTATAATTTAAGCCTATGATCACGGCGTGATTTCATCACATTCTTAATCTTGAATGAGTATCGATTGCTGGTTATTTAGACAAACAAAAGGGAAGAGTAAGGGGAGTGTAAATAGAATAAAAATAAAAAAGTGTTGTAAGTCGTTGTATTATAAATTATATAACGAAAACAATATTCGCTTTTTATTAAATAAACAGGTAAAATCCACACATAAAATATTGGTATAAGAACCTGTTAAAAACAGGTAAAGATTAACTCCTAGCCTTAACATCTAAGTCAACAAGCTTTATCCAAAGGATATGATGTTCTGGCCGTGACTAACTAAGTCACCAGGGTGCACGGTAGAAATGCCCGCATCTCCCGAATTTGGAAAGGTGTTATTATGCAACAACTTGTTGATGCGTTTTCCCGCAAATTTTTCTATTTACGTCTATCAATCACAGACGTGTGTAATTTCCGTTGCACTTACTGCTTACCTAATGGCTACAAGCCAAATGGTCATAAGTCTTTTCTATCACTGGATGAAATCCGCCGACTGACTCACTCTTTTGCTGAATTAGGCACAGAAAAAATCCGTTTAACGGGTGGTGAGCCTACGATGCGTCGAGATTTTACTGATATTATCGCGACCATTAATGAAAACCCAGCCATTAAAAAGATTGCCGTGACAACGAACGGCTATCGTTTAGCCCGTGATGTTGCACAATGGCGTGATGCGGGGCTAAGTGCGATAAATGTCAGTGTTGATAGCTTAGATCCCCGCCAATTTCATGCCATTACCGGGCAAGATAAATTCCATCAAGTGATGGAAGGAATAGACGCTGCTTTTACGGCAGGTTATGACAAAGTGAAAGTCAATGTTGTGCTAATGCGCAACGTAAATGATAAAAACTTGTCTGATTTTCTCCATTGGATCAAAGACAGAGCGATACAACTACGCTTTATTGAACTAATGGAAACTGGTGATGGTAGTGATGTTTTTAATCGCTTTCATTTATCTGGTGAAGTGATCCGCCAACGTTTACTTAACGAAGGTTGGCTACAAATTCCTCGCGCCCGTAGTGATGGGCCAGCTCAAGTCTTTACTCATCCTGATTATCAAGGTGAAATTGGTCTTATCATGCCTTATGAAAAAGACTTCTGTGTCACCTGTAACCGTTTACGTGTTTCTGCGATTGGTAATCTTCATCTTTGCTTATTTGGCGAAAATGGTATTCCTTTACGCGATTTATTGGCTGATGACGCACAACAACAAGCTCTACAACAGCGTATTCAGGGTGGACTTCTTCATAAAAGAGAAACACATTTTCTTCATCAGGGCGATAGTGGTATTACCCCTAATCTTTCTGTGATTGGTGGATAAGTTTTTTCGCTCTGTTATTTAGTTAATTTCAGGAGTTGTGCATGTCTCAACTAACTCATATTAATGCTGCCGGTGAAGCGCATATGGTGGATGTTAGCGCCAAAGCTGAAACCGTACGTGAAGCACGAGCAGAAGCCTTTGTTGAAATGTCAGCAGAAACCTTAGCAATGATAACCGAAGGTCGACACCATAAGGGAGATGTCTTTGCTACCGCACGTATTGCGGGTATTCAAGCAGCCAAAAGAACATGGGAATTAATTCCTTTATGTCACCCATTGCTGTTAACCAAAGTTGAAGTCCATTTAGAAGCCCTTACAGACTCAAATCGTGTGCGTATTGAATCAGTGTGTCGCTTAACAGGTAAAACGGGGGTTGAAATGGAAGCTCTCACTGCCGCATCAGTGGCCGCATTGACTATCTATGATATGTGCAAAGCAGTACAAAAAGATATGGTCATAGGATCTGTGCGTTTATTAGAAAAAACCGGTGGTAAATCGGGACACTTTAAGGTGGATGCATGATTAAGGTTCTTTTTTTCGCCCAAGTGCGTGAATTAGTGGGTGTTGATTCACTGGAATTACAAAATGATTATTCAACAGTGGATGATTTACGTCGTGCTTTAATTAACAAAGGCGATCGTTGGGCATTAGCGCTTGAAGATGGCAAATTGTTATCTGCGGTAAATCAATCCTTTGTTCAAGGCACTTATGCCATTAAAGACGGTGATGAAGTGGCTTTTTTCCCACCTGTAACAGGGGGTTAAGATGAGTACATTGACCCGTATATCAGTCCAAAACGAACATTTTAATGTTGGTGATGAATATCAATGGTTGTCAGAGTGTGAAAGTGATGGTGCGGTCGTCACTTTTACAGGAAAAGTGCGTAATCATAATTTAGGTGATGAAGTTAATACGCTAACTCTAGAGCATTATCCTGGTATGACAGAAAAGGCGTTAAATGACATTGTTGAGCAAGCACGAGCGCGTTGGCCTTTACAAAGAGTCAGCGTCATCCACCGTGTTGGCCAATTAAATATTGGTGAAGAGATCGTGTTTGTTGGTGTGACCAGCGCACATCGCCATAGTGCTTTTGAATCCGCAGAATTTATTATGGATTTTTTAAAAACGCGCGCACCTTTTTGGAAAAAAGAGGGGCTATCAGCTAACCAAGATAGGTGGGTTGATGCTCGCCAAAGTGACTATGATTCAGCTAAGCGTTGGGAATAATTCATCAAGTGAAATCAAAGACAACATCACTTTACTTAAATTTATTTTACGGTGACATTCTATACAGTTTATTTCGTGGAAATGTAACATTAGTGTGATAAAATTAATCACTAATGAGTCCATAATGGGCTCTTTACTGAAATAAACGTTATCGTTAAATTCAACGTTATCACTATGATTAAAGGGTAATCATCATGGATCGATTTTCACGTTCAAATGATTCAATCGTACAGCGCACTGGTACAGGTCTACAAACCTTTATGGCGCAAGTGTATGGCTGGATGACTGTAGGTCTGTTACTTACTGCATTTGTTGCTCTGTATGTTGCATCCAGCGCGACTTTAATTGAGATGATCTTCACTAATAAGATCTTTTTCTTTGGTTTGATTATCGCTCAATTAGCATTAGTTTTTATATTATCCGGTATGGTACATAAAATGAGTGGTGCGCTTGCCACAACCCTCTTTATGCTCTATTCCGCATTAACAGGTGTCACTATTTCGAGTGTGTTAATTGTTTATACTTACTCCTCTGTTGCTAGCACTTTCTTTATCTGTGCGGCAATGTTTGGTGCATTAAGTGTTTATGGTTACACCACTAAACGTAGTTTAACTGGGATGGGTAGCTTCCTGTTTATGGGGCTTATCGGTATTATCATTGCTTCTATTGTTAATATCTTTATGCAAAGCAGCATGATGAGCATGGTTATCTCTTACGCAGGTGTACTGATTTTCGCTGGTTTAACCGCATATGACACACAAAAATTAAAGGATATGGGTAGCGAAATTAATCAAGAAGATAAAGAAAATATGCGCCGTTACTCAATTATGGGTGCATTAACGCTTTATTTAGATTTTATCAACCTGTTCTTAATGTTACTGCGTATTTTAGGCGATCGTCGTTAATCATAAACTGCGTCGTTTAATAACCGCATAGTTAAATCCCATAACCTCTTCAGTTATGGGATTTTTTGTATTTATAAAATACGGGCAGCAAGTCGTTATTTATAGCGTGAGATGTTTATTCTTACCCAAAGCACCGTAAAATCCCGTCCTTCAGGTCGGGGATATAAGGCGCGGTTTTTTAATTAACTAGGTGTTTCCTGTTGCTCAATGTACTGGCGGATAATGGATATTGGTGCGCCACCACAACTCCCCGCGAAATAACTCGGCGACCAAAGAACCCCCTTGTAGTAATCACGTTGGGCAATATCAGGACGATCACGTCGAAGTAATCGACTCGATACCCCTTTAAGGCTGTTAACCAGATTAGATATCGCCAGTTTTGGCGGGTAATTAATCAGTAAATGAACGTGATCCCGTTCCCCATCCATTTCAACCAGTTCAACATCAAAATCAGCACAAACACTGGCAAAGTAGCTTCGCAATTTTTCAATTGCATCCTGATCAAATATTTTTCGCCTGTATTTTGTGACAAAGACCAAATGGACGTGCATCAGGAATACACAATGTCTGCCACGGCG
>NZ_CAWQNB010000038.1:0-34122 GCF_963896135.1 Proteus sp. G2609
GATTCAGACATCAGTCTGAACGCAGTAGGGATCCACGTCCTTTAGGGCGTGGAGGATGTCAAAGCAAATAGAGTTTGACTGATGTCTCAAAAAAACTATTGGAACAATGAAATAATAATAAAAATATATAACCTACGTCATAAAACACAGTAAAACTATTTACTTCTTTCTGCTTTTTCTACTGTGAATACAGGGCAGAGCCTTCTCAATAAATAATATACATGGGGATAGACCATGAGCTTATCGTTTAAATTATCTGCATGCGCACTGACAGTGACTTTAGCAATGGCGCCTGTGATGTCTCAGGCATGGGAAAAAGATAAAACTTACCAAATTACCATCCTACATACTAATGATCATCACGGTCACTTTTGGCACAATGATCATGGCGAGTACGGTTTAGCTGCTCAAAAAACCGTAGTTGACAATATTCGCGATGAAGTCGCTAAAAATGGCGGTAGCGTATTGCTTCTGTCTGGTGGTGATATTAATACGGGGGTTCCTGAATCTGATTTACAAGATGCAGAGCCTGATTTTAAAGGGATGAATCTTGTCGGTTATGACGCTATGGCGCTGGGTAACCATGAGTTTGATAATCCACTGGAAGTGCTACGCCAACAAGAAAAATGGGCTACTTTCCCCTTCCTCTCTGCGAATATTTATCAAAAAAGTACCGGTGAACGTTTATTTAAACCTTATACTATTTTTGATAAGCAAGGAGTGAAAATCGCGGTATTAGGTTTAACTACCGATGATACGGTGCGTATTGGTAATCCTGCTAACTTCCCTGATACTGAGTTCCGTAAACCGGCAGATGAAGCGAAAAAAGTCGTTGAAGAATTACGTACCACAGAAAAACCCGATATTATTATCGCTGCTACCCATATGGGGCATTATGACGATGGTAATCATGGCTCTAATGCACCGGGTGATGTTGAAATGGCGCGTGCTTTGCCGAAAGGCTATTTAGATATGATTGTCGGTGGACACTCACAAGATCCGGTTTGTATGTCTCAAGAGAATAAAAATTACAAACAGGCAGATTATGTTCCCGGCACGCCTTGCGCTCCAGATAATCAAAATGGCACATGGATTGTTCAAGCCCATGAATGGGGTAAATATGTAGGTCGCGCTGATTTTGAGTTCCGTAATGGCGAGTTCACATTAAAACACTATCAGTTAATTCCAATTAACTTAAATAAGAAAGTGAAAAAAGAAGACGGAACCACTGAGCGAGTTTACTACACAGAGGAGATCCCTCATAACCCTGAAATGATGAAATTACTGACCCCTTATCAAGAGAAAGGTGGTGAGCAATTGAATGTGAAAGTCGGGGAAGTGGTTGGTAAATTAGAAGGCGATCGTAGCAAAGTTCGTTTTGAACAAACGAATATGGCGCGTTTACTGTTATCCGCTCAGGCGGAGCGTGCAAATGCTGATTTTGCCATTATGAGTGGTGGTGGTGTACGTGATTCGATTGAATCTGGCGATATTACTTATAAAGATGTATTAAAAGTACAACCCTTTGCTAACGAACTCGTCTATGTTGATTTCAAAGGTGAAGAAGTTGAACCTTACCTATCCGCAGTTGCTTGCATGAAAGTAGATTCAGGCGCTTATGCACAATTTTATAATGTAAGTTTAACCGTAGATGCAGATTGTAAAGTGAGTGATGTAAAAATTGCGGGCAAACCATTAGATAAAACTAAAAATTATCGTATGGCGACATTAAACTTTAACGGTATTGGTGGTGATGGTTATCCTAAGATTGATTCACACCCAGGATATGTAAATACCGGCTTTGTTGATGCAGAAGTGTTAAAAGGTTATATCGAAAAACACTCACCACTAAAAGCGGCTGATTTTGAACCGCAAGGCGAGATTGTGTATAAAAAATAGTATTTATTGAAAATATACAATAGATAATTCCCAAAAGGCGGCAGAGGATGTCGCCTTTTGTTATTTTATTTCTTATTGGCAGCTTGGTTGATATAAAAGCCTAAAATAAGCAATCAGTTACTCTTAATCCTCTTTACGGATCAGGGCAAATTGTGCACCTAATACTGAACATAAGTCTTCAGCCGCTAGTTCAATATCCAGCCCTCGCTTACCTCCTGAGACATAGATAGTGTCAAACTTAAGTGCTTGCTCATCAATCACCGTGGGAAGGCGCTTTTTTTGTCCTAATGGGCTTATACCGCCGACTAAATAACCTGTTACTTTTTGTGCTATTTGTGGATCGGCCATTTCTGCTTTTTTAGCTTTAAGGCATTTGGCGACTCGTTTTAAGTCAAGTTGACTTGATACTGGGGTGACCGCAACGGCTAGGTTTTTAGCATCACCATTTAACGCAACGAGAAGCGTTTTAAACACTTGACGGTTATCTAGTCCTAACTTTTCAACGGCTTCATCACCAAAGTTATGTACATTCGCATCATGTTCATAAGGGTGAAGAGTAAATTTAATTTTTTGTTTTTCCAGTAAATTCACTGCGGGAGTCATAATTATTCCTACTCAATAAGGTGAGAGCAATGGTGAACGTGATCTTGTTATGCTTGATAAGTTAATCGATCAACTAAATTATCTTCACCAAATAAGTGAAGAGCACCGACGGTGACAACATAGTGGCCTGCTGGAAGATTAGAAAGCGTTGTTGCCCAGACTTGATTGCGCTTTTCCATTAAAATATCAAATACCGCTTTGCTAAAAGTATTTGGCAAAGGAGAAGGGTGCTTTTCACTGGTATAATTTAACCACCAATTGATCATAATTTGCAATGCCCGTGCATTTTCATGCCAATTTTTTAGCGTATCTTCGAGTAATTGTGCGCCGTCTTGTGGAAAATCTAATAATAATGCGACCTGACGCTCAATACCTTCTAGCTCTATAATCGCTTTTCGTTGTTTATTGGCTTGTTGGATAACTTGATAATCAATGCCGTGCTGTGGTTGTAATCCAAGTTGCATCGCTTGGGTTGATTGTAATATCAGCGCGATTTGCCACAGTGGTTTATCATCAATTTGGTAACGTGGAATAGAAAGAAGATCACAATGGCTGATGATAGTTGCAAGTTGTGTTTCATTTACTCGTTGTTCTAATGGCTCTCGCAATAACGATAGCTGATCAAAGGGCTGAGTTTCGGTTGAAATATCCGCTTCGACAATAACCGCATCCGCTGTTGCTATTTTATTAATCAGCACATTGGATAATGGTGACATCGTTGGCACGCCCATATGGATACTACCAACAAGATGTAAAGAGACATGATTAGGGAGTGAAATATCAATAGCAGGATAGGGGTAATAAGATGTTTTCTGTATACCGATCCATTTCTTGATTTTCTGTATTATATCCTTCATTTGATACGCTCCTCATGGGATAAACCACAAGGTTGTAGCATAACGGATTTTGTATTGAATAAAACAAGGAAAACTAAGTTTTACTTAGCTTTCCTTATCTTTACCGCTATATTTATAAATTTATATTACCAACTAATACCGATCCCCCCCGCAGAGACCCAATTGTTAGCGTCATTCCAAGCGGTTGAGGCTTTAACTTTAACATTTTCGTTGATACGGTATTGCATTCCCCATGCAAATGCTGTGGCATTACGATAATTACCGATACCCATTGCGGTGCTAAAGGTTGCTGCATCATTAAAAGGTAAATTACTCATCGCTGCAACAGAGGCAATCCCTTGATTAGCGCGCTTTTCAACTTTATAGAAACGATTATTGGTTTCATCTTTAAAGTGTTCAAAGTCATTTCTAAGTGAATTAATGGTAATTCTATTTGATTTATTTTCTAAATATAAAGAGCTAAGATGATTTATTAAATTTCTAGACTCACCATTAATTGGAAAATTATTAACTAGGTATTTATCTACGTATTTTTTGTTTTTGTCAGCGGTTTGTCGAACTTGAGTAATTTCTTTTCCTTGTTCTTCTATATCCTCTCCATGTTGTTTTACTGTTTCGCCTAATTGACTAAGTTCTGTTCTTGTGTTAGCTAAGTCTGTTTTTGTGCTAGCTAAGTCTGTTCTTGTGTTAGTTAAGTCTGTTTTTGTGTTAGTTAAGTCTGTTTTTGTGTTAGTTAAGTCTGTTTTTGTGTTAGCTAAGTCTGTTTTTGTGTTAGCTAAGTCTGTTCTTGTGTTAGCTAAGTCTTCTCTAGTGTTAGCTAAGTTTGTTTCAGCGTAACCTAAATCTGTTCTTGTGTCAGCTAAGTCTGTAGCTGTTTGAGTTGATCTAGAATATAAATCTGAGAGTCTATCATCATATGATATATCCATCTCAATAATATCTGATGGATTTACTGGATACATACTGAGAATGTTCTCAAATAATGATTCTTGGATTTCATTATTCCTTATAATAGTAACTCCACTGTTTTCCTTGTTGTCACTATCTATATTTCTTTGAATAAATGCGATAAAATCATATATAGCTATATCTAATCTTTCTAAATCATCTTTGTGATAAGAAGAGTTTACTTTTTTTGATAAATTTCTAATTTTCTCGCTTTCAGCCTCTAAATAACTCACCATATTTCTTTGTTCTTCAATTGAATACTCTTTGAGATTTAATTCATCAGAACTTTGTTTTGTTAAATCTTTAGAATTACTATTTTTAGTAGATAACGCTATCATTTCATCGAAAATGGGCGCAGCAATAAGAAATTGATTATCATTTGAACTTCTTATTGGTTGCAAATTTTGAACATATGTTCTAAAATTAGTTGCTTTATTTATAAAAGCAGGCGTGCTATATTTTTCCAATAAAGAATGTACTTTTCTTTCTACATATTCTTTCTTTTTAGAATTAAGATTATTATTTGGATTCTGTATTTCTTGATTTGATTCAAGTGAGTTACCCATATTTGGTGATGGGCTATCAGTATTAGAAAAAACATTCGCAGAGTAAATTAAAGATAAAGAAATAATAAATAATTTATTATAATTCATTAAAAAGTCCTTATAAATATATAAAGTATAAAAATAAGTGGCTTATTTTATAAAATGTTTTTTAAATCACTATAAATAAAACGCCTTTTAATTTTTATTAATGAATATATTTATAAATAATAAAATATAATGAATTATTGATAATAAATTGCTATTCTACCGTTAAGAGGGCGGAGTGATGACTCTCTTGTATAATGAAAAATTCCTCTTTGACTGGCCGATAGCAATATCGGCTTTTTTTTAACTTATTGAAATGATGATAATTCTCTCTGGATAATAAAAAAGCCTCTGGTATCTAAAGATAGAAGAGGCTGTATTTGACTGATTAATTGCGACTATTTTTTCGGTTTAAAACGTAATAATCGGTTGGCATTACTGACAACAGTGATTGATGATAAGGCCATGGCAGCCCCCGCAACCACAGGGTTTAATAATGTACCCGTAAAAGGATATAAGATACCGGCAGCGATAGGAATGCCTAAACTGTTATATATAAATGCACCAAACAAGTTTTGTTTCATATTGCGCAGTGTGCCTTTTGAGATCTCAACCGCATCAGCAACACCATGTAAGCTATGGCGCATTAAGGTAATGGCCGCAGTTTCAATGGCGATATCACTGCCCCCTCCCATCGCAATACCAACGTCTGCTTTAGCCAGTGCTGGGGCATCGTTAATACCATCCCCAATCATTGCTACGCGACGACCTTCTGCCTGTAGTTGACTAATCGCTTGCGCTTTACCTTCTGGCATAACGCCTGCAATCACTTGATCAATACCCGCTTCTTTAGCTATCGCATTGGCTGTAATAGGGTTATCTCCAGTTAACATGACCAAACGATAACCTTGATGATGTAGACGCTGTAATGCACTGACGGTATCTTCTCGTAGTGGATCACGAATAGAAAGTAGGGCCGCTATTTTCCCATTTTGCGCCAATAAGACAGGGGTTACCCCTTTCGCTGATTGGTTTTCTATTAAGGCGTTTATCTCACTTATATCAATGCCAGATTCTTTCATTAGTTTAGGATTACCTAACAGCACAATATTGCCGTCAATTTCACCACTTAATCCCATACCAGCAAGAGTTCGAAATTGGTTTATTTGCGGTAATTTAATGCCTTCAGCTTTGGTTAAAATCGCTTTTGCTAATGGGTGATTAGAGCCACTTTCTAGTGCGCCTGCTAATGCTAATGCTTGAGTTTCACTTATCTGATTGAATGTGTGGATCTCAGTCACTTGTGGCATGCCTTCTGTTAAGGTACCTGTTTTATCAAAAACTAAGGTATCTAATTGGCTTGCTTGTTGTAATGCATCCGCATCACGCACTAATACGCCATATTCTGCGGCACGTCCCACACCTGAAATAATCGACATGGGGGTCGCTAATCCTAGAGCACAAGGGCAAGCGATAATTAATACCGTTGTGATAATGACGAGTGCATAAGTAATTTGTGGTGAAGGACCAAAAAAGTACCAAATAGCCCCTGCAATTAACGCAATAACGACGACGATAGGAACAAATACACTGGATATTTTATCCGCTAACTGGCCAATTTCTGGTTTACTGCTTTGTGCTTGACGTACCAGTTTGATAATTCGAGCAAGGGTAGTTTGACTGCCTACCGCTGCAGCTTTAAACAGCACTGAGCCATCTTGCACGGTAGTACCTGCATGAATGGTATCACCAAGGCTTTTTTGTTGTGGAATAGGCTCACCGGTGAGCATTGCTTCATCCATCCACACTTCACCTTGGGTGATTTCACCATCAACGGGAACTTTATCACCGGTTGCTAAACGCAAGATCATACCTTGTTTCACATCCGCTAATGGCATTTCAACTTCGCCATTATCCGTTACTACTCTTGCTGTTGGTGGTGTTAAGTCTAATAGACGCTCTAATGCTTTAGAAGAGCGCTGACGGGCTCTTTGTTCAAGCATATGACCAAGGTTTATCAAACCAATGATCATTGCACTGGCTTCGTAATAGAGATGTCTTGCTTGGGCAGGAAATACCTCAGGCCATAAGTTAACACTAATTGAATAGAGCCAAGCAGCCCCTGTACCTAACGCAACGAGCGTGTCCATGGTGGCACTGCCGTTTTTTAGGCTTTGCCACGCATTACGATAAAAGTGCCCACCTGCAGCTATCATCACAACAAGCGTAATAATACCGATAGTTAACCAGATATTATGATTAGCTTCCGTTAACATCATATTATCGCCGATCATTCCCCATACCATTACAGGAATACCAACGACTAAGGCTAAGGCTGCTTGCCAGCGAAAACGCTTCATATTAGCGACAGCGACTTCTTGTTGACGCTCTCTGCGTTTTACATCATCTTGAATAATTTCTGCCCCATAGCCTGCTTTTTCGACCGCATTAATCAGGTCATCATGATTAACATGACCCGTTACCAGTGCGCTACGTTCAGCCAAATTAACACGTGCATTTTCAACACCGGAAACACTTTGTAAGGCTTTTTGTACTTTGCTAACACAGCTTGCACAAGTCATACCGTCGATTAATAGCTGAGTGCTATCATCATCGATACTGATATCAGCATTATTATTATCAAGGATGGTTTCTTCTACTGGAATATCACAAATCGCCGCTGACGATGCTTCCAGTGGTGCATCCGTTTGCGTCAGCGGCTCAGTTTTTGGGTGGTTGGCTCCTGCTAATTTTGCATCATAACCAGCATCTTGAATGGCTGTGATCACACTCTCTGTGTTTGCCATACCTGTTACTGTGGCATGAGTTAATTCCACTTGTGCACTTTCTACCCCATCAGTCCCTTCAAGAGCTTTCTTCACTGAATTGATACAATGACCACAATTTAAGCCTGATAAAGTCAGTTTAATAGTTTTTGGTTTATTTTCTTCTTCGTTTGCTAATGAGGCTTCAAAACCTTCAGCAACAACGGCGGCAATTAAATCTTTTGCGTTTGCTGTACCAAAAATTTCAGCTGATGTTTTGTCTACATTGACCGCAACAACACCGTCAACGGCTAATAACGCATTTTCTGTTTTACCAACGCATTTCATACAGTTAAGTCCACTTAAACTTAGTTTTACATCAGCTTGAGTGGCTAGATGAGCTTCATATCCGGCTTCTTCAATGGTTTTGATTAAGCTTTCAACAGTTGCGTCGCTGTCAATTTTAGCGTATTGAATAGTCACCGTGGACTGTTCTATATCATTGCGGGCATCAAGTGATTTTTTTACACTGTTAACACAGTGGGAGCATGAAAGCCCTTGTAGTGCGAGTAGCGTAGTTTTTGCCATGGTCAATATCTCCAAATAAAAAGCGATTACCTCTATTATGGCGTAATATGGGATAACTTGCTTTCTTGAAAAGGTTTTTTCTTATCTGAGATAAAGGCTAAACCTTTCCGCAAGGGGAAGGTCAAGGGGGAATTTTGAATATTAGTGAAATCGCAACCAAAACCGGTTTGACGACAAAAGCAATCCGTTTTTATGAGGAAAAAGATCTGATAACCTCACCTCATCGGGGTGAAAATGGCTATCGATACTATTTACCGCAACATATCGAAGAATTAACACTGTTAAAGCAAGCTCGTGAAGTCGGGTTTAGTTTAGAAGAGTGTCGTTCATTGCTGATGTTATTACGTAATCCTTCACGTCACAGTGCTGATGTGAAAGAGGCAACCTTAAAGAAAGTGGCTGAGATAGAGAAAACCATTAACGAATTAAATGCCATTCGTCAACGGCTTCTCTTATTAGCAAATGAATGCCCAGGCGATGATGGGGCGGAATGCCCAATCATCAATCATCTTTCTGGTTGTTGTCATCATCAATAACAGCAGCATGCTGTGTTGATGATGCCGAGCGAGTGGTGGGAGAAAATGAGGTGACGTGCAAAGTGATACCATCAATAGCAATCACTTTAACTGTATCACCTGCTTTTAATGGCGTGTCAGAATAGACTCGCCAACTCCCATCAGCAAGCTTTATGCGACTAAAACCATTTTCAGTATCCGATAACAAAACTGCTTTTATACCAATAAGTTGGTGACTTTTTTGGTTTAGGTTTTCTGCTTCTTTGGATAACTTTTTGCGTTTAAGCCAGATACGCCAAAGGATCGCACTCACAACGGTGAGTAATGCAAATAGAATACCTTGAATGGGCCAACCAATAGGTAAGATCCATGCGATTAATGCAACACATAATGCGGCCATACCAGACCATAGTAAGTAGCCTGCAGTGCCCAGCATTTCGGCGATTAATAGTAAGACACCAAGACAAAGCCAGAAAAGTGCTGGCTGAGCACTAATCCATTCAATCATAATTAATTGCTCTTGTTACCTGAGTCACTTTTTTTGGTATTTAATAATTCTGAAATACCACCAATTGCACCCATTAAGTTACTGGCTTCTAATGGCATCATTACAACTTTGCTGTTATCGGCAGAACCAATTTGTGACAGGGCATCGGTATACTTTTGTGCAATAAAGTAGTTAATGGCTTGCATATCCCCTTTAGCGATAGCTTCTGATACCATTTGCGTCGCTTTTGCTTCCGCTTCTGCTGCACGCTCACGGGCTTCGGCTTGTAAGAAAGCAGACTGACGTTCACCTTCTGCCTTTAAGATTTGCCCTTGTTTTTCACCTTCCGCTTTTAAGATTGCCGCTTGACGGATACCTTCTGCTTCTAGAATATCAGCACGCTTAGTACGCTCAGCTTTCATCTGCGCATTCATGGCTGAAATTAGCTCTTGTGGTGGGCGCACATCACGAATTTCAATACGGGTAATTTTAATACCCCATGGGTTAGTTGCATCATCAACAATCAGTAATAAACGGCTATTGATCTGATCACGTTGTGAAAGAATTTCATCCAGTTCCATAGAGCCTAACACTGTACGGATATTGGTTAGCGTTAGATTGATGATTGCAAGCTCTAGGTTATTCACCTCATAAGCAGCTTTTACTGGATCGATAACTTGAATAAAGCAGACCGCATCAATACTGACATTGGCGTTATCACGAGAAATCACTTCCTGAGAAGGGATATCTAATACTTGTTCCATCATATTAATACGACGACCAATACGGTCAATAAATGGAATAAGGAGTTGAAGGCCTGGAGCAAGGGTACGTGTATAACGTCCAAAACGCTCGACAGTCCACTGATAACCTTGTGGAACGGTTTTTACACCACTTAAAACTAAAATAATGGCGAATAAGATAATAATACCAATAACTATTTCCATGTATCTGTCCTTAGCCTGCTTTAATAAATAAAATGAATATTAATAAAGTAAAGAATACACCATTCGGCGATATTTAGATGCTAGATTATCATTAGTCCCTAAAGCAGATAAAATATCCATCAGGGTTTTCTTAACTTGCCCTTCTCCGGCATTAAGATCTTTTTTCAGAAAATTAAATAGCAATTCAAGGGCTTCATCATTGCGCGACACTTCATGCAGTTTTAACGCCAGTTGAATAGCGAGTTCAGTATTGTCAGGTTGCTGATTAAAATTATCTTGTAATTGCTGAATTTCAGGTGTGTCGGCAGCTTGTTTTTGCAGTTCAATTTGAGCTAATAAACTGTGATAGTAGCTATCTTGATCTTGCAATGGAATTGCGGCTAATAATTCTTCTGCTTCATTATGTTTATTTAATGAAATTAAAGCACCTGCGAGGGCTAAGGTAATTTCACTGTTTTTAGGATCAATTTGGTGTGCTTCTTTTAACAGTGGTAATGCTTCGTCTGCTTTACCTTCTGCTAATAATGCTGAAGCTTGCGCCGCTTTTAATTCTTCTGGTTTAGGTAAGATATTGGCAAGGATTTGGCGAATAGCTTCTTCAGGTTGTGGGCCTTGGAACCCATCGACAGGACGACCTTCTTGCAATATATAAACAGTTGGGATCGCTCGTAGACCAAATTGCGAGGCAATCATCTGTTCAACATCACAATCTAATTTAGCTAATACAAACTGATCAGCAAATTCAGCTGCTAGTTTATCCAACGTTGCCCCAAGCTCTGCACAATGAGGACTACGCTCTGAATAGAAGTACATCATGACCGGTTTTGTCATCGATTGTTCTATAACTTGCTGAATATTCGATTCATTTACATCAACAATATGTGCAGTTGCTAACATTAACTTATCCCTTTTTGAGAGTTTTAAATATAAATGCTGTTTATTACGCTATTTCATTAATAAATAAGGATGAATTTTGCAAAAATCAAGCCTTGTTACTTTGGCCGTTTAAGATCCTATCCATAAGTCTATCAGGGAGGAGTCGTTTTAACACTTTGACGGCATAAGTGAGTAAGGTCACAGGATAACGTAACTTAGGTCTTGGACTTTCTAAAGCATGGATTAGTTTTTTCACTACATCATCAGGTGTTAATGTGAAACGACTCGCAATCCCCGGATTTTTTACCGGTTTATCTTGTTGGGCTTGATTAACATTTTCAGTAAAGCGTGTTTTTATTGGACCCGGCTCAATTAAACTGACTTTTATCCCCGTAGAGGCAAGTTCCATTCTTAATGCATCAGACCAAGCTTCAACGGCATATTTACTCGCCGCATAAGCGCCTCGGCCGGGAGTAGAAATTAATCCCATTACTGAACTCGTCTGAATAATACGTCCTTCGCCATGAGGTAACATCGCCGGCAGTAACCCCATAGTAAGCTGATGTAAGCCAAAAAAATTAGTGGAAAATTGTTTTTCCATTTGTTGGCGACTAATCGCATTTAATGGACCATAAACCCCAAAACCACCATTATTAAATAATCCATATAAACGCCCATTAGTAAGGCGAATTACTTCTAATATGGCTTTTTCGATACTTTCTGCATCATCGAGATCAAGAAAAATAGGCTCAAACCCCAATGTTTCCATATGGTTAAGATCATCTTCTTTGCGACAAGCAGCCAGTACTCGATATCCTTTTTGCTTGAGTGTTTTTGCCGCACACAGTCCAATCCCACTAGAACTTCCTGTAATCAATACCGTTTTTTGCATAATTTTACAATTAATCTCATTTAATCTTGGTTAACTACTGTCACAATAGTTTAACGTGTTAGGTAAGGGGATAGGGTTTTATCCATCCATTGAGCAATAAAAGGCTGAGCCGCTTCATTTGGGTGAATGCTGTCGTTTTGCATCCACTCAGGTTTATCTGCTATTTGCTCCATATAAAATGGGATAAGCTCCAGAGCATTGTCTTTCGCCAATTGTGGGTAAATCGCAGAAAAAGATTGCGTATAGCGTTTACCATAATTAGGCGAAATCATAATTTGCATAAAGAGTGGCGTTGCTCCCGCTTCTTTTACTTGGGTAATGATGTTTTGCAACGCTTCTTTCGTTTGGGCTACAGGGTAGCCTTGTAAGCCATCATTTGCACCCAGTTCAATCAAAACCCAACGAGGTTGGTGCTGTTTTAATAAATCAGGGAGCCTATTTTGACCTTGAAATGCGGTTTCGCCACTGATGCTTGCATTTACGACATTTATTTCAGGATAAGTTAATTTCCACTTATCCGCGAGGCGTTGCGCCCATGCGCTTTCAATAGGAAGGCGATATCCGGCACTTAGGCTATCACCAAAGATCAAAAAGGTATCAGCAGCGATAGACTTAAAGCTAAACATCATCATGACGATAAGGAAACAAGTATGTCGACGGAAAAGGTTCTTGAAGTTCATCAGTTAACCAAACAAGTAGGAGAAGGTGATAGTCAGATCTCTATATTGCAGGGTGTTGAGTTAGTTGTCGAGTCTGCACAGACAATTGCTTTAATTGGTGAGTCAGGATCGGGCAAATCTACACTTTTAGGTATTATTGCCGGATTAGATGATGGAGGTGCTGGTCGTGTGCAATTAATGGGACACGATCTGACCAAAATGAATGAAGAAGAGCGGGCAAAATTACGTGCACAACATGTCGGATTTGTTTTTCAATCTTTTATGCTAATTCCAACGTTAAATGCCTTAGAGAATGTGCAACTTCCTGCGTTATTAAAAGGTGAGTCAGAAAAACAGAGCCATACGCGAGCCGTTGATTTACTTAAACAATTGGGTTTGGGTGAGCGCTTGTATCATATGCCCGCACAACTTTCCGGTGGTGAGCAACAACGAGTTGCATTAGCAAGAGCTTTTTGTACCCAACCGGCGATCCTGTTTGCTGATGAGCCAACAGGTAATCTTGATCGAAAAACGGGAGATAAAATTGCCGATTTACTGTTTTCCCTTAATCGTGATTATGCCACAACATTAATTTTGGTCACCCACGATAATGAGCTTGCCGCTCGTTGTCAGCGAAGATTACGTCTTGTTGATGGGCAACTTAAGGAGGAGTCATGATCTGGCGTTGGTTTTGGCGTGAGTGGCGCTCGCCGGCTTTATTAATTGTTTGGCTCTCTTTAGCGCTGGCGGTGGCTTGTGTGCTGGCGTTAGGGCGTATTGGTGATCGCATTGATAAAAGTATTTATGCTCAAAGTCGTGATCTTATCGCCGGTGATTTAGTGCTACGTGCCTCGTATCCTGTTGATGAAAATTGGCTAGCTGAAGCTAAAAGAATGGGGCTAACACTTAGTCGTCAAATGCAATTTACCACCATGTCTTATGCCCCAGAAGGTGATACTCCTCAATTGGCGTTGGTAAAAGCCGCGGATAACTTATATCCACTCTATGGTGAGCTAGAAACTCAGCCCGCAGGGCTAAAAGCGGAGAAAGGCACGGCGTTAGTGGATGCAAGGTTACTGGCGCTTTTGGGTATCAAGGTCGGTGATAATATTGATGTCGGTGACGCCACTTTTACAATTAGCGGTGTATTAGTTCAAGAGCCTGACAGTGGTTTTAATCCATTTCAAATTGCACCGCGTATTTTAATTAATCTTGCTGATGTTGAAGCGACTGGTGCCGTTCAGCCGGGAAGCCGCTTAACTTATCGTTATATGTTTGCGGGTAATGAAGCATTAATTGATGAATACCAGCAACGCTTTGATCCCTTATTAAAACCTGACCAGCGTTGGAATAGCTTAAAACAAGATAATGGTGCGCTATCTCAATCAATGGAGAGAGCAAAAAACTTTTTACTATTATCTGCATTATTAACACTATTATTGGCGATTTCTGCCGTCGCGGTTTCAATGACACATTATTGCCGTAGTCGACATACGCTAATTGCGGTATTAAAAACCTTAGGTGCCGATAATCATGCATTACGTAAATGGATTATAGGGCAGTGGGGGGTGATTATTGTTGCGGCTATCGTGGTCGGCTCACTGGTCGGTTGGGGCTTTGAATTAGTATTGTTGCAGATTTTAGCACCGGTATTACCAAAAAGTTTACCTGATGCGAGCTTTATGCCATGGCTATGGTCGGTTGGCTCTTTACTACTCATCGCGTTATTGACGGGGTTACGCCCTTATCATCAATTAATGTCAACGCAACCTTCCCGCGTGTTGAGAAGTGGTACTACGGCACCTAGTTGGCCACTACGTTATTATTTACCCATCGTTGCATTGATTGTTGTTGGCGCTTTAACTCTGTTTGCCGGAACGGGTGTTTTATTGTGGTCTATTTTATTAGGTATCGTCGTCATTGCTTTCTTGCTTGGCGTGATTGGTTGGCTTGGATTATGGCTTTTAAAGCAATTTAAATTTAAGCAATTGAGTGCCCGTTTAGCGGTGACACGTTTATTACGCCAGCCTTTCCAAACCATGACTCAATTAGCCGCTTTTTCATTATCCTTTATGCTATTGACGCTATTGGTTTTGCTTCAAGGGGATTTATTGGAAAAATGGCAACAGCAGTTACCTGAAGATAGTCCTAACTATTTCTTGATTAATATGTCAAAGCCTCAGGTACAGCAGATTAATACATTATTAGCCACTTATCATGTGGCACCGACAGATGCTTATCCGGTTGTGTTAGCACGTTTAACAGCGATTAATGATCACAATGCGAAAGTGTGGGCAGATGCACGGGATGCGGGGAATAATACCGTACGAAGAGAGCTTAATTTAACGTGGCACAGTGAACTTCCTAAAGATAATGTTATTGTCGAAGGCTCATGGCCTCCTGTCGGTAATGGCGTTTCAATCGATCAGGGGGTTGCACAAAAGTTAGAAATAAAGCTGGGGGATGAGCTAACTTTTGTTGGTGATACTCGCGAGTTTAAATCTGTTGTCACCAGCATTCGCCATGTCGATTGGGAAAATATGCGACCAAATTTCTTCTTTATTTTCGCAGAAGAAGGGCTAAGTAATCAGCCTGAAAAATGGATGAGCAGTTTTTATTACAATGGTGATGGAAGTTTGATCACCGCATTAAATCGACAATTTCCTACGGTCAGTGTGCTAGATACTGGTGCATTAATTCAGCAAGTTCAGCAGATCTTACAGCAAGTCAGCCGAGCATTAGAAATTATGGTTGGATTAGTTATGCTGTGTGGGGCATTGCTATTAGTGGCACAAATTCAAGTCGGTATGACACAACGTCGTATCGAGTTGGTGGTTTATCGAACATTAGGCGCGAGTAAGTCACTATTAAGACGCACGCTTTGGGCAGAGTTTGCCTTATTAGGGTTAATGGCCGGTTTAGCTGCAGCGATAGGGGCTGAAGTTGCATTAGGGTTGTTGCAAAAATCGGTATTTAATTTCCCTTGGCAACCACAATGGATGATGTGGATAGTTGTTCCCGCTCTTGCCGCCGTATTGCTTTCACTTTGTGGTAGTATTTTAGGGGTTAGGCTATTACAAGATAAAGGCCAATATCGTCGTATTCAGGGGGAATAGTCGCCATTAGTTATCTAGTTATCATTAAATGAAGTGATACGTGATATTGAATTAAAAATGCTGATATCGAACGGATATCAGCATTTTTTTATCGGATGCTTATGGTGATACAGGCGATGATTTTTCAATATATACAGTTTGTGATGGGAAGGCGAAGTCAGCGCCATGTTGATGCACAATATCAATCATTTTTAAATAAACTTCTTGCTGCGCATCTAACCATTCTGCCCATACTGTGGTTTTGGTAAAACAGTACACCATAATATTTAATGATGAATCGGCGAATTGATTAAAATAGACCAATAAAGTCTGTTTGGTGTCGATTTTGTCGTTTTGTTGTAGCATCGTGCGGATATCTTCGACAATAACCCCAACTTTGTCCGAATCTTCATAGCGTAACCCTAATTCTGTTTCAATACGTCGATTGGTCATTCTGCCGGGGTTTTCAACACTAATGGAGGAAAATACTGAGTTTGGAATATATAACGGGCGATGATCAAAGGTCATTATCTTCGTGATACGCCAGCCAATCTCAACAACAGTTCCTTCGATATTGCGATCGGGTGAACGTACCCAATCACCAATGTTAAAAGGGCGATCAAAATAGAGCATAACACCTGAAAAAAGGTTACTCATAACGTCTTTACTTGCCATACCAATGGCAATACCGCCTAAGCCACCAAATGTCATTAAGCCCGATAAGCTCATGCCAAAATGCTCACCGAACAGTAAGATCATGATGACAAGAAGAGTGATTTTAAATATACGCGAAATAATACGGGCTGAGGTAGGATCACTGCCTTTTTTAATTTGTGATTTTTCTAATAAATTAATGAGTAAGAAAAATTTTCTCATCAGGATTAATGCGATAGCAAGATAGCTAAAGAAATTAATCATCTGAAAAGAGATAAAGTGTAGTTTAAAATCTACCACCGCCATTTCACAATATTGGCTTATAATAGCCACTAAACTACAAAGCAAAATAGCTTGGATGATGTGAATAATTATGTTTCTACGACGTTTTTTTTGTTTATCATGTAAAAAAGATATGGCAAGAAAGGCGATAAAACACGCCAAAGCTATGCCGATACCAATTGAGTATTTCATGATTAATTCTTCATTCATCTGCTCGATCTCTCCTCGCTAAAACCGCTTCTCTATAATATTGATTGGATTTCTAAACTAGATTTGCGGTTTTATTTTTATCTTGGCGCATTATGTTTCTCACTGGCATGTTGGAAGTTAGGATAAATTGGTGGGCGCATAAATAGTGTGATCACCAAAATAACTAAAACAGGGATAGTGAGAATTAAAAATGCAGGTGTGAAGCTGCCTGAAATATCCTTAATAGCCCCAGCAAAGAAGGGGGCTAAACAGGCCAATGTTGAGATCAGGTTCATCACCGAAAATAGTTCTAAATAAGGTGCGCGACCAAAATAGTTAGCCAGTAACACACTTGAGGCTAAGAAGGTCATACCATAACCAATCCCCACACAAAGGGTAAATAGCATTAGGTAGATCCAACTATTAGCCATACTCAGTGCTAATAGACCGATAATAATAATCGTTAAGCTGGCAATCAGTAATTTTTTTGGCTCTAACCATTCCCCAATCGCCCCACCGGCTAATCGTGAGAATGCATTGATAAAAGCCATGGTGCTCAGTAGCGTTGCAGCAATAGTTTCACTAAAACCATTTTCAATAATATGTGCAACTGCAAAACTATTTACTGTGATCCCGCACCATAGAAAAGCGGTGTAAGTGGCAGCAATGACATAAAATTGCCATGTTCGTAAAGCATGACGTGCGGTCCATATCGCTTTGGTTTGATAAATACGTTTGCTACTTTGTAATTGACTGATTTTTTTCGCATGCGCTTTTTCTGCTGAGCCTTCTCGTAATACTAAAATAGTCAGCAGGGTAATAATTGATAGAATAATAGCTGAAATGAGCCAATGCATACGCCATGTGTGCCAAAGGTGTGTGGCTAAAAAATAGATCCAAGGGCCTGCAACCCCTCCCAATCCACCAATAGTAAAATAGACACCAAAAGCAAAAGACTGTTTTTCAAATAGACGCGATAGCACGTAAGTGCCCGGTACGGTTGCTAATAGCGTAAAACCTACCCCAAGTAAGGCGGTACCAAGAAAGTAGCGTGTGATGGTATTGGTTTCATATAGAAAATAGAATCCACTGACAAAAATAATCAGTCCAATGAGGAGTGTGAAGCGGACGTTTAATTTACGGATAAGTAAAGTGGGTAAAAAGCTCGCAAGTCCACAGGTTAAGCCCAATAAAGTAAAACCAAGGCCAGCTTGTGTCCAGTTCCACTCTAGTTCAGCTATCATACTAGGTAGAACCACACCTAAAGAGGTAAATGTTGTTGCGGTAGCGAGAAAGTACACTAAACCTAGCAGTATCAGTATGCTCCACTGATAGATAGGACCAAAATTTTGTTGCGTGACTGGCATCCTGACTCCATAGAACGGGTGCAGTATCCTGAATGTTCAGGAAAAAATAGCGAATAACTGGCCTTGTATTCACAGGCCAGTACATTTAAAGGCTATTATTCTCTAACTTTCTGAGTCGGACTGCTAGCTTAATTTTTCTAGCGCCCATTTAATCGGATATTGATAGGCTTCATCGAGCAGGGGACTTAATGCACTTAAGGTCTTTTGTAGAGCTTGATGGTTATTATGTACTAAGTTTAGATGCCCTACTTTGCGGGCTGGACGCACTTCTTTTTCATACCAATGTAGATGAACTAAAGGTAATGATAGCCATTTGGTGTCGATCTCTGTTCCAATAAGATTAACCATTACCGCCGATTGGCAAACATCAGGTTTGGGCATCGGTAAATCAAGAATAGCACGTAAGTGAAGTTCAAACTGGCTAATAGAAGCACCATTTTGTGTCCAGTGACCACTGTTGTGGACGCGAGGCGCGAGTTCATTAATCAGTAATTTATCACCGACAATAAAGCATTCCATCGCCATTACACCGATATAATTTAGTTTATTGAGGATCTTGCTAAGCATATCCTCTGCTAATTGTTGTAATGCCTCGGGAGGATTTGGTAGCGCAACACTCATGCGTAAAATGCCATCTTGATGAAGATTGTGAGTGAGTGGATAAAAAACACAATCCCCCTGATGATTTCTTGCACCAACTAAAGAGACTTCTCCAGAGAAAGGAATACCTTGTTCGACAATACATTCACCATATATTTCGGCTGGTAATTGTTGTTCGTCACCTGGGTGTATCCGCCATTGACCTCGTCCGTCGTAACCACCAACACGGCGTTTAACGATAATAAATTCCCCTAGCTGATTGAATAGCTCAGGCCATTGCTCAGCCGAAGTTAATGGTTGCCAAGGTGCCGTCGCTAAATGAAGCTCATCAAGGAGTTGTTTTTGTGGTAAGCGATCTGCGAGTAATGGAAAAATATCTCGGTTAATAAAGTTAGCATGGTGCTCTAACTCATTGGTTAATGCAGTTTCCGGCCAACGTTCAATTTCTGCGGTAATAATACTCTTTTGATAAGGTACCGCTTCGGGTTCAGCATCAAGCCCCACGGGATATACCGCAATACCTAATGGCTCACCCGCTTGACGTAACATTCGACCTAACTGTCCATTACCAAGAACACAAACCGGCTTCATAGCGCCTCCCTTGGATCAGGGTGATTAAGGACTTCTTGTGTCTGTGTTGCTCGCCATTGTGTTAATGCATTAAAAATATCAGCAGAGTGTAATGCTAAAATTTGTGCGGCAAGTAGCGCGGCATTAGCAGCCCCCGCTTTACCAATAGCCAGTGTGCCAACGGGAATACCTTTCGGCATTTGTACAATAGAATAAAGGCTATCAACACCACTTAATGCAGCACTTTGTACAGGAACCCCTAATACAGGAACTAAGGTTTTGGCTGCCAACATCCCCGGTAAATGTGCAGCACCGCCAGCACCCGCAATAATCACGTCAAAACCATTCTCTTTGGCCTGTTCTGCGAAACGAAATAATTTATCCGGTGTTCGGTGTGCGGAAACAATTTCAACATGGTAAGGAAGTTGTAACGCGTCTAGGACTTCTGCGGCATGACACATTGTCGCCCAGTCACTTTTCGAACCCATCACAATGGCGATACGAGGGGATGAGATATTGAGACCAACTTGAGAAGACATTACTTAACTGCTCCTGTAAGCATAAACGGATATAGCCAGAGAAACTGAGCATGATAGTATCACGCTAACACGTCAAGGAAAACGTTTGCGTAAAGAAAAATATGCTACAATAGCCGAAAAAGTATCATCTATTTAAAATGGAAATTGGATCAGTTCGATTTTATCTGAGGTGACTTTAAACATTGAGCCTTCCGTATGCCAAGCTCCTAATACACCTCGATAATGTGGTTTCCCATCAATGTCGACAGTGTGGATAGCCGGTCGATGAGTATGACCGTGGATCATCCATTGGGTATTAAATTGTTTAAAGGTATTGATAACGGCTTGAGTATTAACGTCCATTATCGCTTCAGATTTGTATTGGTTGCTACTTTGACTACGAGAGCGCATTTTTTTAGCAATACGTAATCGAATGGTCAGAGGAAGGAGTAGGAATAAGCGTTGAATAAACTTATTGTGGACTTTTTTACGATAGCGTTGATAGGCATCATCATCGGTGCAAAGCGTATCACCATGTAAGATTAAAATGCGATGTTGCTCTATCTCAAGCACTTTTTCTTGTGGTAGCAGTGTCATTCCGCTCTCTTTTGCAAAGCGAGAGCCGATTAAGAAATCGCGGTTACCATGAATAAAATAGCAGGGCACTCCCGCATTTTTTAATGCCATTAATGCTTGGGCTATGCGCTGGTGTAGTGGATTAGGATCATCATCACCAATCCAAAAATCAAAGAAATCGCCCAAAATATAAAGTGCATTTGCGTGGATAGCTTGCTCTTGTAAAAAGCGAAGAAAACCGGCAGTAATTGCCGGTTCGTGCTCACTTAAATGCAGATCTGCAATAAACAGGGTGCACATAAAAAGCGCTACTTATTCGCTAACAGTAACACTGTTAATGATAATATCTTCACGAGGAACATCTTGGTGGAAACCACTGCGACCAGTAGAAACGGCTTTGATTTTGTCTACAACATCCATGCCTTCAACAACTTCAGCAAATACACAATATCCCCAACCATTGGCATTTTCTGCACGGAAGTTTAAGAAGTCGTTATCTGCTACGTTGATAAAGAATTGTGCTGTTGCAGAATGTGGATCGTTGGTACGAGCCATCGCTAATGTACCACGATTATTGGCAAGACCGTTGTTTGCTTCGTTTCTTACCGGGGCTTTAGTTTCTTTTTGCTTCATACCAGGTTCAAAACCACCACCTTGGATCATAAAACCATTAATAACACGGTGGAAGATAGTGTTATCGTAGAACCCTTCTTTACAGTAATCTAAAAAATTTTCTACGGTTGCAGGTGCTTTATCTGCAAATGTTTTAATCACGATATCGCCGTAATTGGTATGAAAAGTAACCATATTCAGATCCTAGTATAATTTTAGTTTTACCCAGATGTGGGCTGAAACAATAGACCGTTTTTTTATACCACAGTTACCTTATTTAGTCAGTATTCATCTTTTGTTCATGGCGACTTTCAGGCTAAAAAGCGCGAAAATAGTAATAGAAAACATTTTTCGCCAATTATTTCACCAATAAACTCAATTTGGCGCCTTACTGTTAACGATTGAACAGTGAAAATAAACGCAGAGCAGAGTAATATAAGAGGCTATTAATTGGATTACCTTTGAGTTTAGGCATTAAAACCCTTATAAAGGTAATGTTATGTGGTTATTTTTATCGCTGTAGTCGTTATTTTATATACATAAATACGTAATCAACACGTACAGTTAAAAATGGGAACGTCCTCTGATGCTAAAGATTTTTAATACTCTTACTCGACAAAAAGAAGAATTTAAACCTATCCATAAAGGAAAAATAGGTATGTACGTGTGTGGCATCACTATTTATGATTTATGTCATATTGGTCATGGACGTACATTTGTGGCATTTGATGCCATAACCCGCTATTTACGTTATTTAGGGTATGATGTGAATTATGTGCGCAATGTCACCGATGTGGATGATAAAATCATCAAGCGTGCGATTGAAAATAATGAAACTTGCGAACAATTAACGACACGTATGTTAGCGGAAATGCATAAAGATTTTGATGCATTGAATATCTTACGCCCTGATTCAGAGCCACGAGCCACACATCATATTGCAGAAATTATTGCTCTTACCGAGACATTAATTAAACGTGGTCATGCTTATGTAGCAGAAAATGGTGATGTGATGTTTGCCATTGATACCGATCCGGATTATGGCTTGCTTTCTCGCCAAGATTTAGAGCAACTACAAGCAGGGGCTCGGGTTGAAGTCGCTAACGTAAAACGCAATCCTATGGATTTCGTGCTTTGGAAAATGTCAAAACCCGGTGAACCAAGTTGGACATCACCATGGGGAGAAGGGCGACCAGGCTGGCATATTGAATGTTCAGCCATGAATGGTAAAGAATTAGGTCATCATTTTGATATTCATGGCGGTGGTTCAGATTTAATGTTCCCGCATCATGAAAATGAAATTGCACAATCAACCTGCGCTCATGATGGTCCTTATGTTAATTATTGGATGCATTCCGGTATGGTGATGGTAGACAAAGAAAAAATGTCTAAATCACTGAATAACTTTTTTACTATTCGTGATGTTCTTGCCTATTACGATGCTGAAACGGTACGTTATTTCTTATTATCAGGACACTATCGTAGCCAACTAAATTATACCGAAGAGAACTTAAAACAGGCGCGTACCGCATTAGAGCGTTTATATACTTCTTTACGTGGCACTGATGCAAATGCTCAACCTGCTGGTGGTGAAGCGTTTGAAGCGCAGTTTATTGAAGCAATGAACGATGATTTCAATACACCAGAAGCCTATTCTGTGTTATTTGATTTAGCACGCGAAGTGAATCGCTTAAAAACCGTCAATATGGAGGCGGCTAATGGTTTAGCAGCGGTATTGCGTAAATTAGCCAAAGTATTAGGCCTATTAGAGCAACAACCAGAACACTTTTTACAAAGTGGTGCGCAAGCAGACGATGCTGATGAAGTAGAAAAAATTGAAGCGTTAATTCAACAACGTAATGATGCTCGTAAGAATAAAGATTGGGCAGCTGCGGATGCCGCTCGTGATGCTTTAACAGCAATGGGGATTGTATTAGAAGATGGCCCACAAGGTACAACATGGCGTCGTAATAGCTAATATTGCTACCTATTGATAAAGCAATAAAGTCAAAAATATCGGGTAATCATTATCCGATATTTTTTTAGATTTTTAGTGGCGTTAATTCAACTTCGGTCATCATTCTTGCCAATTGTTCACGATCAGTTATTCCAACATTGGTTTGACTGACGGCAAGAGCTGAAATTGCTGTAGCAAGACGTAAGGTATGTTCACTGGTTTGCCTCATCATCAAACCATAAATCAACCCACCCACCATAGAGTCACCGGCACCTACTGTGCTGACCACATCACATTTAGGCGGTTTTGCCATCCACGCACCAGAGGCGTTAACCCACATAGCGCCTTGTTCACCTAACGAGATAACAACATGAGCAATACCTTGCTGGCGTAATTCATGGGCGGCTTGTACCACGTCAGAGAGCTCAGGTAAGGGTCTACCTGCCCAAATTTCTAGTTCATGATGATTGGGTTTTACTAACCAAGGTAACGCTTTTAACCCCGCGACAAATGCTTCTCTGCTACTATCAAAAATAAGGCACATACATTCGCTACGTAGTCGCTTCATCCAAGCAGTAAAATCATTTAAATCAATACTAGGTGGTACACTTCCACTGACACAAATCATATCAAATTGACCCGCCCAGCTGAGCGTGTCATTTACAAAACGAGTCCAATCTTGTTTAGTGATTTCAAACCCTGAAAAGTTAAAATCAGTTACTTTACCGCTGGGTTCAGTCAGTTTGACATTGATACGGGTGCGACCTTCAACCATTTGGAAGCGATTAGCAATCCCGGCTTCACTAAACTCTTTTTGAAAGCCATCTTGATTCTCTTTACCTAAAAAACCGCCAACAGTGACATCAATACCAAGGCTTTTTAATACTTTGGCTACATTGATACCTTTACCGGCAGCATGAAATCCCGCCGTTGTTACTCGGTTAACTTCACCCAATTCAATAGGGGTACTTAATCCCACAAGATCATAAGCAGGATTTAATGTAATGGTAGCGACTCGACGTCTCATGCTTGTACCTTACCTGTAGTAAAATCATAGGTATCACTTTTCTGTTGCAAGAAAAGCAGAGAGACACCTTGGATTGGTAGGTTAAACATAAGAACTCCTATTAGATTAAGGATCAAATACAACATAAAAATTAAAAATAACGCTTCATACTTTATTATCAGGCTGAATCGTTTCAAACTATAATGTCTAATTTAGTATAAACAATGTTCTTTTGCCTAATAAAACAAAGGAAAAGTTAGATCTAAATCACGTTTTAGCATATTAAAGCGATTATTAATACGTAAAAATCATCCAACGGAATAAGGTTGCTGAAATTCTTACTACTAGCAGACTAAGTATTATTTATATAAAAAATAATAGGTTATGTAATCAATATTTAACTTATTCTTTATCAAAGCGTTAATGTGCTGAAGCGAGATAAAGTATTATCACTGATATGAATAGCAAAAATAATAACCTACTATTATTATCTTAAATTGATGCAATTAAATCAATTTAAAATCAATGGATTAGTCCACTAATTTTACAGGCTTAAATAAAAGCTCGAAAAATAGCGTGTTTAGTAAAAAAAGGGTGGAAAGATAAAAAAAGCGTTACTAAAGAGTAACGCTTGAGTAACGAGTATGATTAGCTGAACTAGTTGCTGACAGTGACAGCAAACTCACCGAGTGTGACGACTTTACCGGCAGTAATTTTACAGCGTTTACGTGTTTCTACTTCACCATCAACGCAAACGAGGCCTTCAGCAATAATATTTTTTGCAGCGGCTCCGCTTTCTGTCCAGCCTTGGAGTTTTAATAGATCACACAGTTCTACATAGGGGTGACCATCTAATTGAAATGTTTCCATTGATTAATTATTTCCTATATCAGGATCGTGATATTCTTCGCAGGCTTGCAACGTATTTTGAATCAAAGTCGCTACAGTCATTGGACCTACACCACCCGGAACAGGGGAGATCCACCCCGCGCGTTGAGAGGCTTGTGCGAAATCAACATCACCAACCACTTTACCGTTTTCAAGGCGATTAATACCGACATCAATGACAATAGCGCCAGGTTTTATCCATTCACCAGGAATAAAGTTAGGTTTACCAACTGCCACAACCACCAAATCAGCATGTTCAACATGAAAACGTAAGTCTTTAGTAAAACGATGAGTGACAGTCGTTGTACAGCCTGCAAGCAGTAGCTCTAAACTCATTGGGCGACCAACAATATTTGAAGCACCAATAATTACCGCATTTAAGCCATTCATTGGAATATTGCAACGCTCTAAGAGTGTGACAATACCACGAGGGGTGCAAGGACGTAGCTTAGGTGCACGTTGGCACAATCGACCAATATTGTAAGGATGGAAGCCATCAACATCTTTATCAGGATGAATACGTTCTAATACTTTGACGTTATCAATTCCCGCAGGTAAAGGGAGCTGCACTAAAATACCATCAATAGTATTATCTTCATTTAGAGTATCAATGAGATTGAGTAAATCTGCTTCACTTGTAGTATCCGGTAGATCGTAAGAGCGAGAGATAAATCCTACCTCATCACAAGCTTTACGTTTACTAGCAACATAGATTTGCGATGCAGGGTTATCACCGACTAAAATAACCGCTAAACCCGGTGCACGTTTTCCTACCTTAATACGTTGTTTTACTTTTTCTGCCACTTCACTTCTGATGGTCTGCGCAATCGTTTTCCCATCTATAATTCTTGCTGACATCTATACATCCAAATTATTCAATTATGGTATTGCTCTATTTTGTCAGATCATAAGCAATCTGTCAGTTGATTACTTACCATATTTTAACCATCTAGTTTGATTTTGTGGAAAAATCGTTGACTCTCAGAATGTTGAAAGTATAATTCACACCCGTTATCAGCATAAATGCTAACGTCTATTTCCCCTCTAGGCGCCCTTAGCTCAGTTGGATAGAGCAACGGCCTTCTAAGCCGTAGGTCACAGGTTCGAATCCTGTAGGGCGTACCATTTAAAATCAATAACTTACACTCATTTTAAATTCTCTACTTTTCTTAAGTGGGACGTATTTGGGACACAAGTGCCAAAAATACTGTCTATTTGCTTTGCATGTTCAGTTAAATGATTAGGCGCTAGGTGAGCATACCTTCTAACCATATCAACTGATTCCCATCCGCCCATTTCTTGTAATACTGAAAGCGGAACTCCGGACTGAATTAACCAGCTCGCCCATGTGTGGCGCAGATCATGAAAGCGGAAGTTTTCTATTCCTGCTCTTTTTAACGCTGCTCTCCATGCTGTGTTAGAATCAACTCGCATTTTTCTAACGCTTGGTGTTAATGTTCCGTCTGGTCTCTTCTTTGATTCAGTATGAACAAATACCCACTTGTGATGGTTTCCTATTTGTTCCTTAAGAACCTGACAAGCAGTGTCATTTAAAGCAACACCAATTGCTTGGCCTGATTTGCTATCCTCTGGGTTTATCCATGCAACTTTCCTTTGCATATCAATTTGACTCCACTCTAAATTGATAATATTGGATCGCCTTAATCCAGTGGCCAATGCAAATGTAACTACGGATTTCAGTGGTTCAGGGCATTCTTGAATCAGTCTTTTAGCTTCATGATGTTCTAACCACCGAACCCGCTTTTCTCTGATTGTTGGAACTTTGATAACGGGAGATTTTTCTAACCATTTCCAGTCACGTTCAGCAGCTCTTAACAGAGATTTCATGATGGCGAGATGCTTTGCTTTGGTTGCGTTACTGACAGGGACATCAGTAAATGCAGGGATTTCCTTTCCCTTTCTTTTGGCTGATTCCGCTTGTTTTTCCCATCTCTCCCTTGCTTTTCTGTTTACCATCTTATTGATAACGGAATATATTTTTGCTTCTGTAATATCCTTAAGTCGGTAACCTTCAAAGTGATCTAACCAAAAAGAAAGCCGACCTTTATCGTCATCCAGTGATTTTTTGTCTGCTTTCTCTTCAATCCATCGAACTATAGCCTCTTCGAAAGTAACATCAGGAAAGTCACCAAGACGTTCTATGCGCCATAACTCGACCTTTCTTGTGTCGTGCAACTCCTGCGCGAGCTTCTTGTCCTCTGTGCCAAGAGACTCCTTGATTCTTTTACCGCTTGGCGTCGTGTAGTTTCCGTACCATATTTTACCTCTTCTGAATAAAGACATGATTTTCCCTCTCGTGTCTCACCAGCGTTCACTGGTATATTGTGAATTGATTTATTAGCTGCCGCAATACACGCAGCTCTCGTAAATAGATATGGCGAGTTTTTCTTTGATGGGTCCTTTCTTGTGTATGCAATCAATCCTAGCTTGCACCAACGAGAGAGTGTGTCTTCTGATATACCAATATATGCGGCAGCTTCTTTTCTTGGCATGGTCATCCCTTCCATTTCATTCTCCTATCCATTTTTCCGTTTATACTGCTCATGGTCATCACCGCAATCTTTACTGCAATATGCGCTATTAGGTGCTACCGGTTCTTGGTGACACCAGATGCACATGCCGTTGTATGATTTTATTGTTGCCCTGCGTTTTAATAACGACACTTGAATATATAATTCGTTTGTTTCATTTGCTGAGTCGATAATGCCCATAATTACGCTTACCCTGTTTCAATTAAATAAATTACTAAACATAGTGCTATTAACCCTGAAAATTCAGTAAATGTCATAATTCACCTATGCTATTTTCCATTCATTTAATATTTTATTGCCGATATTTAATAAATAATTTCTATTTACAGTATTGATTATTCTGCGAGGAGTTATATAAGGTCGCCATATTAAAAACATAGAACCTTTATTATTTCCGCTAACTGGCTTTTTTGTTTCTGCATTAATAAAAGATATTCGACCTCCCGTAATTAATCTTACTTCATCAACTGTTTCTAATGCTGATTCATACCAACCCACAGAAGTATCAGAAGGAACTAACATAACAACAGGCTGTAATTGCTTTTTGCATTGCTCAGCGGCTTTGTTTACCCATGGCTGAATATCTGAATAGGGCGGATTCACCCAAATAGCTCCGTAACTTTCCCAGTCGCAATTCAACGAGTCGTCTTTTTCGGTGAGGTAATGAGAACAGAGAGCATTATTTTTATCGGCAGCGGCATCTAAATAAAAACCAAATTCAGCGTCCAATGGCGTAAACAAAGGTAGGGGAGTTTCCCATCTATCACGCAGTTCCTTTGGTGTATGACTACCTCCATAATCAGCTTTCATTCTCCGCATCCTTGATCATTAAGAATACCTCCATAGCTGCGCGATATGGGTTCGATTTATATCTCGATGTGATTCCATTTGAAATATCACTTGCACACCACCAAGTTGACTCTCTATCCTCTGACATATCTGACATTAACGATATCAAGTTTTCAATAATAATCGGCATTGCGTCGGATGGGTTATTGCAAGGTTTGAAGCACTTACTACCCACCATGACAACCAATTCATCCCACACAGTGGTTGTAACAAACCATTCTGCACCTAACTTTTCAGCAACCTTTTTATTAATCTCGAAATCAGATAGTTCGGTGTATTTATTCACTTTCTAATATCTCCTCTATCATGAGCTTAATATTAACTAAGTCCTGCTTTGTTATTGATATATCCCACGATGGAGATTTTAAATTAAATTTATCTTTTATTGTCGGTTCAATTTCAAAACCTTCTTCCTCGTAGCCTTGTAAGTTCACACTATATTTATCTTTCATTCCATACCTCTCCACAAACAACTTCAACATTCCTCACTGACATTAAATATTCAGCACGTTGATTGCATTCCGATTGCGTGTATATATCTTCCGTAACAGGTACAGCAGAATCCTGTATTAGCATGAGTAATACATATCCGATATTAGTTTCATATTTAATCTAAACGATAGAGTGGTATATTATGGTAGCTAGTTTTTAATGGATGTAGCGTAGTAAATTTAATATTTAAATTTCTAAGTTCTTTTTCAGAAGCAAAACCGACTGGATATTTACTAATAACTCTCTCCAGCTCATCACACAATGCAACAATAACTTTCTTTTCTGGCTCCTTATTATCTGCAATCATGCCTTTGGTATAATCGATTAATACTTGAAGCTCATTTTTATTCATCTTTTATTTTCACTCCATTGCTTGTTAAGCTGTTTCTTATGGATGCTTCTAACGCTGAACGTAAGCATTGACACCCTTGATATTTAATTGCCGTATCTCTCGCAGTATTAACGAGCTCTCTTAGTTGGTGATGTTTAATTTCTGGCTCATCACTTTCGCGTGATGCTTCCCACGCAATCCACATTAAGTCAACATATTGGTCAGCGTAATTTAATCCGTTATTTGCTGTTTCGAATTTATTGTTTATTTCCTCGTCGTCCATGTGAAATTTAATAAACTCTTCAAATTGCTGCCTTGATTTATCCATCACTCCACCTTTTAATATTTGCAATTGCTAATTCCATTTTATGACGCGCTGATGAATTAGAAGAATGAACAATAATTTCAGGCGCTTTAAATCCATTTAAATAAACTTGTTCTTCTATCCATAATAAAACGTCGTAGCCCGTGCCGCGTTCATCATCACCTAAATCATGGTCTAGGCTAATTAGCTCAACCTCGCCAGTTTCAAGTAATTTAATGGCTTCATCGGGCCAGTAAACACGCACAAATCCATCTGGCGTTATGCGCTCGTCGTCGAGATAGACTTTCATATTCATTCCTCTTCATTGCATCCCTGCGAGTTAAATTAATCTTCCGTTAAATCAATAACATCATCGATAATCTCTTGCTTTACTGCGTAATAGCCATCTTCACCATTGAGTGTTATTTCTTCCGTGTTTGTGTAAATGTTGATAATCGCTTGTTTCAACTTCGCGTTTTCTTCTTGTAACTGTTCAATAGTCATATCTATCTCCTGTTTGCGTCCTTGCACTCAGTAATGGTTATATCCTTTGGTTAAATCACATAAATAGCGTGGCGTGGGTAGGGGAGTCCGATAGGGGCAAAAGGTATAGGATCATCCCAATCTTGAGGCGGCTCACTTTGCGGCGCTTGATTACTCGATGCTTGTTTTGGTGCTTGCGGTTGCTGAGGTTGACCCCATCCTTGAGACTGTGGCTTCTGGCTTCCTGCCTGATTACCACCGTTACCACCTAACATCTGCATTGTTCCACCGATATTCACAACAACTTCCGTTGTGTATCGGTCTTGTCCGCTTTGGTCTTGCCATTTACGAGTTTGAAGAGAACCCTCGATATACACTTGTGAACCTTTACGCAGATATTCACCTGCAATTTCTGCTAATTTGCCGAAAATGACCACACGATGCCATTCGGTTTTCTCTTTCATCTCACCGGTTTGTTTATCACGCCACGATTCCGATGTAGCTAGTGTGAGATTAGCGACTGCACCACCACTTGGCATATAACGGATTTCAGGGTCTTGCCCCAAGTGGCCGATGAGAATAACTTTGTTAACGCCTTTACTTGCCATCAGTACCTACCTCCTCATATTCTCCTTCAAAAATAGTTGCATTCTCTTGGTCTACATTAGCCTCTGCTTTTTCGTCTAAAATGACCGCTTTCTGCATTTCGATAGAGACTGGCAGATATTTAAATAAGCGACGGATAACGGTTTTCTTCGCCATTTCTTCCCAGTGAGAAACCCAAGGGCCATTTTGTCCTGCTTTACTTGATGCTCTGACTTTCTCAATTTGGTTATGCGTCATAACTTCAAACTGGACACCGCCATCTTTCAATCGTGCAACAGCGTAAACGTGTGTAATGGGCGAGTCCTCATTTTCACCCGGTACGTGTGTTAGGTTTTCATTCAGTCCATACTCAAAGTGAAAACTATCACCTTGCCTTACCGTTCTTGCTGATATGCTTACTATTTGCCCTGAGCGACGAGCCAAATCAATCATTCCTCGGTAGCCAATGATTAACTGCGCATCAGTCCTAACGGTTACCCACTGATTACCTTGTTTTCTCTTTTTCTCGAAAGGCAATATATATGCATGCCCAAGCGCGTTGCCCGGCTCTAATCCTAATTGCGAACATTGCACTACTGCACCAACAAAACTTTGCATATCACAATTAGCTAATTCTGGTGTTTTTCTGATTTCCGTTGATACTATTCGGATCATTCTATCCGGTGTCATGTGACGAGGAAGGGCGGCCGCTAGCTGAGCTTTCATGCTTGGTTTATTGATAAACTCAACCAACATCTGATCTTTGGTTTTTTCTTTTACCTCTGTACCTTGTGTTTTTTGTAAGTCAGCTTGAGCTAATGGTGGGTTACTCATTCCTTAATTCCTTAGCCCAATAGGGCAGTGATAATGTACGTATGCCTGCCCATTCATCCGTTTTTAGGCATTCTGCATACGTTCTTAAATTTTGTTTGTAGGTTGTTCGACCAATATCTTTTGCTTGTTGGTCTAAATTGAAGACTCTAACGGGGTATCTACCGCAGTCGATAGTCGTGCTAACAACGAGAAAGACAAAAACAGGGGATTCGCCTGTTAATGATTTATATCCATCAGAATAAAAAGAGTCCTGTACGTGATATCTATATTCGTACATGGAACGGTCAAATCGTTGAATGTCAGCAGAGCTTTTTACATCAACAATCCAATGGTGCTCTTGAATGAGTTTATCTGGCCTGCAACGACAAAGAATGTCCGTATCTTCGTCGTTCCAATAAATGCTACTTTCAGCTACTCCGTTAGCTTCCAAACACCATTTAGCAGGAGGGTATGCCATTACACTGTCCCTCATGAGTAGTAACTTCCTGTTATCGTCATGAGTGATTGGTGTGATACCTTCCTTTTCACACATTTCGAGAAATTCCTTTTCTTCTTCTTTCCCTTTGTTGGTCCGTCTATTTACATCAGGACCTATCTTGTATCGCTTACTGTATTCATCAGGTTCTAACAAAAGACAGTGGATAGCGGTCCCGAAATCTAGTGACTTTATTTTTTCTTCATCAACTGGCGCATCCCTTTGCCAGACGAAATTAGCGGGAACCTCACTTATTAAATCCAGCTGAGATTTGCTGATTCCTAATCCATGGTGATAGTCCTCATTTGAAATGTCGTAATAGATACCGGGTTTCACGACATCCTCCTACGTTCCTGATAGTTCTTTAACTCCTTGTAAAGACCATCAATTGTCATATCGAAAACGCTGTCACTCCATTGACTGGTAATATCCTTTGGTAATCCATCAACCACATTAAATGCGACATTACTTAACTCAGCGTCCTTTGCATCAATCCATGATGCTTCTTCTTGTTTGCGTTCTTCCCTTGCGTCAAGTTCATGGTAAGGATTCACGCAACCCTCCTTAGCAGAGCTAGCTTAGAAATAGTGGCATCCTTGCTTGCTTCATTGACAATCCTGTCAATCTCTTCCTTGTCGAACTGCATAATCCATTGCAGGGCTTCCACTGGGTCAATTTCCGTTAATTTAGCCAGCTCAGCGAAACTTCCCGTCTCAATGCTAAGTTTGCTACTTTCGTCAAATTCCATGACTGTTTTGCCGTCCATTACCCGAGTTCCGTTCGAGTAGCTGTATGAAATTTGCATAATCACCTCAACTTACAAATGTTGGTATTACGCCAATGGTTGTCACAATGACCACAGCTAAACTGAACAACCATGGGCTTGTGCGTTTATTTTTACGTGCTTGAGGCGTAGTGATACGCACCGCCATGCAATCACGCATAGCGCTGTAATAGTTAGTTTTCATTGTTACCTCGCTAGGTGAGCGATAGGGTGGTTATCTGGTGTTGGTGCGGTGGGTATTAGTAGTTCATTGTCATATGAGGAATTTGTTTACTTGCAACTAACTTAATAAATTCAGTCGCTAATTTTTCATCAAATCCGTTACTTACTAAGGCTTGTAATGTTTCTTGGTTGTACTTGCGGCGATGTTCCTTATCAGCCTGACGTTTAGCTTCTTCCTGACGCTTACGTTCTTCTTCTGCTAATCGCGCTTGTTCTGCTTCCTGTACTTTCTTACGCTCAGCTTCGATAGCTAGTTTCTTCTCTCGTTCGGCTCGCTCCAGTGCTTCTTTAGCATCGCGCTCTGCCTTTTCCTTGGCTTCTTTTGCTGCTTGTTCTGCACGTTGAATTGCTTCCTGCTTTTCACGCTCTGCACGTTCAGCGGCTTCTTTTGCTTCACGCTCACGTTTAGCTGCTGCTTCAATTTCTTGCTGTGCTTTGCGCTCAGCTTCAAGTCTTGCCTGTTCCGCAGCTTGTCGCTTCATTTCTTCTTCACGAGCAATGCGTTTGCGCTCTTCTTCAGCTTTGCGTAAATCAAACAGCTCGTTCATTTGCAGAGCTTCTTCATGATCAACTTCGATTTGCTTCTTAAGCGCTTCGGCTTCTTCGCGAGCTTTTTCTTGAGCTTCCCACTCTGTTAGTGGCTTGCGAATATCTGTGCTTAATGCATCTAGTTCGTCACGAAATATCTTACGGCTAGCATCAACTTTTTTGGGTAGCTCTTTTAACTTATCGACAACTGCTTTACCTTCCTTGTCGATATACGTTTTTGTTTGAGCAACTTTGTACGCCAGAGATGCAAAAGCCTTTCGGTTTTTAGCTACCGAAAAATCGCTATCGAGTTCTTTTCGCTCTTCTTCTGCAAGAGACTTAATGTGCTCCAGCATCTGATTTACTTTTTCTGGTGCTGTAAACAAATCTAGCGCCGTTGCTTGTTCAATTACGACTAATTCATTTGCCATTTCCTATGTTCCTTATGTGCGTGCCAACTATTAATAGCGATATGAATGATTAAGTGGTGGGTTACTGCTAAAGAGAGGAATCTAACTTATCGACGAGTTCGTCATAGTCAACTTCGAACTCTTCACAAGCTTCTCTGAACTCGCTAAAATTTAACGCGTAATTTATTGCGTTAATTTCATCTCTAGTTAGTTTTTTATCTTTATAATCATCAAATCCAACCGATAACAACTTACCGCCTAATATCTCCGTTCCTGCGTTTACAGACGGCTCCTTGCCATCTTCATACTCAACTACGAATGTCATTTTTCCCA